>JAYUHI010000510.1:0-3069 GCA_043767095.1 Bacteroidota bacterium | reverse complement strand
AAAATGTTGGCGATGACGGTGGTGACTTTATCTTTATCAAGAAAAACTAAAATGCCCCACCGCCTCACCGCCCTCCTTGTAGATGATGAAAAACGTGCCGTAGCCCTGTTAAAAAAACTCCTCGAAGAAACAGGCGAGTTTTCAGACATATGCTGGGCATACAGTGCCGATGCCGCCCTGGAGGCCATCAAAAAAATGCTGCCCCAGATTGTTTTCCTCGATATTCAAATGCCCAACAAAGACGGGTTTGCTTTGCTCAAGGATTTGGAAACAGCGGGAATATCCCCGGAAGTAATTTTTGTTACGGCATACGATCAATACAGCATGAAAGCCATTAAAAGCCATGCCTTCGATTATTTGATGAAGCCGGTGGTGCGTGAAGATTTACTGGCGTGCATTACCTCGTTCAAGGCCAAAAAACTTGCGCCCGATGTGAACACCAAGTTGGGGCAATTTCTGAGCGATTATGAAAGCGGAAAAAAAATTCGCTTCAATACCCGCACGGGATTTTTTCAGGTGGAGCCAACCAATATTATTTATGTTAAGGCCGATGGCAATTACACCATAATCCACACGAGCGAAGGCGGGCAACTATGCACCCTAAGCCTGGCGGGGACTATGGAATTGCTCCCCAAAAATGGGTTCATACGGGTAGGCCGGTCGCACATTGTCAACAGCCATTACATTTACAAAGTAGACCGAAAAGCCAATGAAGTAACGTTTGAAAAGCACGGAAAAATATTCTCCCTCGCCCTGTCTTCGCGGCAGATCAAGGAATTGGATAAAATGATTTAAGGGGAAACCACCAAGACACGAAGGTGCACGAAGGAAGTTGGTTCAGATTCCTAACCTAGTGAAACTTTGTGTCGTTGTGCCTTAGTGGCAAAATAAAACTTGAAAAAATTCATCAAAATATTAAAATCCCCCTGGTTCCTCGCCCTGCTCCCCGCTGTGGTAACTGTTTTATTGATACCGGATTTTAGCAGCCGATACATTTTATCAACGGAAAAATCTCCAAGAACGGAGGCTCAAATAGTTTATGAGGATTTGAATGGCGATGGCGAGAGTGAATATGTTTCCACTGAATCCCATGATAATATTTACTATGGCCGGGTAAACATTGCAGACCATCAAGGAAGCTTCCACGACCAGTGGAATATCAAAGACAGTATTGATTTGAGAATCTCCGGATTATTTTTTGGCGATCATGACGGAGATAAATTGAAGGAAATTTATCTGTTCAGCCGAAAAGATGACTCGCTGTTCCTGAATGTAAATGAGTTCTTTGATCCAACGGGGCTTCACATAAGTCGTCAGTTCATAAGCATGTACGGTATAAAAGGGACGAAGGATATTAGCACCCACCTATTTGGGATGTTTGATCGGAATGGTGACGGCAAAGCTGAATTATTTTTCAGCATCACTTCTGGGTTTGGCCTTTGGCCGCGATTGGTTTATTCTTTTGACCTCGAAAGCCGGGCATTGAAAACAAGCCCCTACACTACAATCAACATTAATAATCCTGAGATGAAAGATGTGGATGGCGATGGCCGGCCGGAGATTTTCTCAGAAACCAGCGCGTCCGGCAATCATCATTTTCCAACGCCATACTCAGATTATACTGCCTGGCTTGTGGTTTATGGCGATGATCTGCAGTTCAAATTCCCGCCCATTGGGTTTGAAGGGTTTGCGAACAACTTGATCACCAATGGAATAACCAATCCGGATTTTAAAGGGTACGTTACCATGCTTGGTGCCAACCCTGCTACCAGCAAGGAGAAATCGAGATTGATGGTGCTTTCGGTGGCCGGAAAGATTATCAAAGAAAGAACGTTTGATGAGTTGCGGATTAAAGACAATCCCAGGATGGAAATGCTTCCTTACAAAGGGCAGGAAAGGATTTTCGTGTTTTCAAATCCTATAATAATCCTGGATGAAAATCTCATGGTAGTTTCAACTCTAGACTTGCCCAAAACGGAACAAACTCCGGCCATGAGTTTCCCTTTTATCGTTGATATCAACCGCGATGGGAAAAGAGATTTGATTGTTCGGCTATCGGATGAAAAAACATACGCGGTTTACAATCATGATCTGAAATTCATGGGAACGTTTAACCTGCCGGTGAATAATGGAGAACAAAGGGTATCGGTTTACCAAACTACAACCGACTACAAACTGCTTTTTAAAACCATGACCCAAGGATATTTTGTCAAGCTCAATGAGAATCCATATTACTTTCTTTCCTACTTTATTTACACTGCCGTTTACTTCGCCTTCGTTTTATTTATCCTGATCGTACAAAAAATAACCACGGCCCAGGTAGTCAAACAAGAACAGCAAAAACGCAGAATACAAGAACTACAACTGCGCAGCATCAAAGGGCAGCTTGATCCGCACTTTACGTTCAATGCCCTCAATGCCATTGGCTCCATGCTGCAATTAGAAGACCGCAATGTGGCGTACGATTACCTGTCTAAGTTCACCCGCTTGCTCCGGCAATTGATTGGTGATTCGGATCGAATTTACCGTTCGTTGGAAGAAGAACTTGAATTTGTAACAGCCTACCTGCAATTAGAGAAAATCCGCTTTGAAGAAAAGTTTGATTTCACTATTCATGTGGATGAAGCCATTACCAAAAAAGAAATGATTCCTATTATGTGTATCCAGATTTTTGCGGAGAACGCTATCAGGCATGGCATCATGCCCTTGGAGCAAGGTGGGTTAGTGTCTATTGCTGTTCGAAAAGAAAAAGACTACGTGGTTATTACCATTCAGGACAACGGCATTGGCCGCAAGAAAGCTGATGAAGACAATCCGCATAACGGCCGTGGTTTAAAAATGACCAGGGAATTTTATGACATTCTTAACCAGACCAACGCCAGACCTATAAGTTATGTAATCAAAGATCTTTATGATGGCGAAAAGGCGGTTGGTACGAAAGCGGAGGTGAGGGTGCCTGTGGCCCCCTTGGGGGCTGACTAAAAAGTACATTGCTTGTCAGGTTGAGCTTGTCGAAACCTCTCTCTGGGTTTACATTAGCCTTCGACAGGCTCAGGCTGACACCTGATT
>JAYUHI010000509.1:0-17089 GCA_043767095.1 Bacteroidota bacterium | reverse complement strand
ATGGGAAAAAAGACCACGAATCCCAAAGGGGATTCTATTCCCATACACATTTCAAAACCAATTACTTAAAACTTAGCCTGACGGCTATGGCCTGCCGGACAGGCAGGGGGCCGGGGGGTTCTGGTGCACTTTTTTGTATTCGTAGCGGTAGTCGTACGTCAAGGCAGAAATGTCAGAGAGCACGGCCGAGCCGGTGGGGTAGCTGCCTGCGCCTTTGCCAATGAAGGTTTGCTTTTCCGCGAAAGCGCCCTCCACTAATACCGCATTGTATTCGTTGCGCACCGTGGCGAGAGGATGATGAGTATCTACTAATTGTGGAGCGACCAATCCATACACCACGCCATTTTTCTTGAATGCCTTACCAATGAGTTTGATGGTGCAGTTATTTTCTCTCGCATATTTCAAATCAGTATCGGTAATGTGGTCAATCCCAAAATTGATAATCGTTTCAGGCCTCACAAATACGCCAAAAGCATGGGCAATGAGAATACTGAGTTTGTATTTCGGGTCGAATCCTTTTACATCAAGCGATGGATCGGATTCAGCAAAGCCCAGGCGTTGGGCATCGTTCAAGGCATCGGCATAACTTTTCTTTTCTTCAAACACTTTGGTGAGGATGTAGTTTGTGGAACCGTTCAAAATCCCTTCAATGCTTTTGATCAGGTCGTTGTCATAATATTCTTCCAGGTTGCGGATGATGGGGATGCTGGCGCACACGGCACCTTCATATAAAACGGGAGTTTGATATTCCTGCTGAAGCAGAAAGATTTCTTCGAGATGTTCAGCTAACATTTTTTTGTTGGCCGTAACTACGGCTTTCCTCCGCTTGAGCGAATCTTTCAAAATTTCGAAAGCAGCTTCGGCATCGTCAATTAATTCAACCACCACATCAATTTCAGGGTCGTTCAGAATTTCCTTTCGATCGTAACTAAAAAATTCAGCGGAGATGGGGCGCTCCTTTTCAGGATGTTTCACTACAATTTTTTTGATTTCGGCCTTGAGGCCTTTGGTTTCGTTCAGCACATGGAACAAGCCCTGGCCAACACAGCCGAATCCGAAGACACCGAGTTTTAAGTTCTTTTTCATAATGCATTGTTGTCAGCCTGAGCTTGTTGAAGGCTTGTTCCTTTAGGTTTTAATTAAGGCAGGCTTCGACAAGCTCAGCCTGACAGGCTTATAAAAAGTCTTTAACGCCTCATTCAATTGTTCAAACTCCACCAAAAATCCATCATGGCCATAATCAGATTGAAGCACGGCCAATTGAGCCCCTGGAATTTTATCGGCCAGGTATTGCTGCTCGCTCAACGGAAAAAGAATATCGGATTCAATCCCCACCACCAGAGTCTTAGCTTTAAGTTGGTTTAAAACTTCTTCGGCTGAAGCGCGGCCTCTTGCTACATTGTGGCTGTCCATTGCTTTGGAAAATGTCCAGTAAGTAAAAGCATTAAACCGGTTCGCCAACTTATCGCCCTGGTAGCGTTGGTAAGAAGCTGCACGGAAGTCATCAAACTTCTCCCCCGACTTTTCACCTTGCGCGTTTCCGTAAATGGAATGCGTGCGATACGAAAGCATGGCAATAGCGCGAGCCGCTTTCATCCCTTCTACACCTGCCCGTGCAGAATCTTCTTTCCAGGTAGCATCGGCCGAGATGGCCATGCGCTGTGCTTCATTGAAAGCAATGCCCCACGGAGAATGCAAGACATTGCAGCCAATCGGCACAATGTGTTTAACTACATCGGGCTTCAGCAAGGCCCATTCTAAAACTTGTTGACCACCAAGCGAGCCTCCAATTAATGTATGAATGGTTGGCAAACCCAAATGCTCCCGCAGCAAATCAAACGACCGAACAATATCCCGGTGAGTAAGCAGCGGAAAGGAATGATAAAATGTTTTTCCTGTTTCCGGATTGATCGATAACGGCCCGGTTGAACCATAACATCCGCCCAAAGCGTTGGCGCAAACCACAAAATTATTTTTCAAATCAAAAACACTTCCTTCATCGAAGAGGCCTTTCCACCAATCCAGCACATCTGAACTGCCTGTTAACGCGTGGGTTACCCACACCACGTTGCTGCGCTCTTTATTCAGCACTCCGGCAGTTGAATATTTAAGCTGGAAGCCGGGTAGATATTCGCCCGACTCCAACTCAAATTTTTGTTGATAATGAAAAAGTCCTTGTGTCATGGTTGTTGGTTTCCGGTTGCCAGTTTCAGGTTACCGGTGACAGGCAGCCGGCAACTGGCCACAATTCTATGCTACTAACTCTTTCTCAAACACCTTCTCAAACGCCTGCTGAAAATCTGCTTTGATGTCTTCAATGTGTTCAATCCCAACGGACACACGAAGCAAATTCGGCAGCACACCGGTTGTAATCTGCTCTTCAACTGACAGTTGCTGATGTGTGGTTGCCGATGGCTGAATGATCAGCGTTTTAGAATCGCCCACATTGGCCAGGTGGCTCACCAAAATCAGGCTGTCCACCAGTTGCGTTGTGTTTTCTTTTGTGCCTTTCACGGTAAAAGAAAGCACAGCTCCAAACCCGTTCTTCAAATATTTTTTGGCCAGTTCATGGTAGGTGCTCCTTTTCAATCCGGGATAATTCACACTCTCCACGTTTGGGTGAGCCTCCAGCCATTGCGCCAGTTTGAGTGCGTTTTCCACCGCACGCTCCACACGAAGAGAGAGAGTTTCCAATCCCTGCAAAAACAAAAATGAATTGAAAGGTGAGAGGGCGGGGCCAAAATCGCGGAGGCCTTCCACGCGTGCGCGTATGATGAAAGCAATGTTGGGCAGCCCAAGGGGATTATTAAACCCGAACGTATCCCAAAACTTCAATCCATGATAACCTTCGGATGGCTCAATGAAAGCAGGGAATTTTCCGTTGCCCCAATTGTAATTGCCTCCATCCACAATCACACCACCGATAGAAGTGCCGTGACCACCGATCCATTTCGTAGCGGATTCAACCACTACATTCGCACCGTGTTCAAACGGTTTGAATAAAAATCCTGCTGCACCAAAGGTGTTGTCCACAATCAGGGGCAGATCATATTTCTTAGCGAGTTTGGAGATCGCATCGAAATCCGGAATGTTGAAACCAGGGTTGCCGATGGTTTCGAGGTAGATGGCTTTCGTCTTAGCGTCAATTAGTTTTTCAAATTGCTCGGGCTTGTCACCTTCTGCAAACCGGGCTTCAATGCCCAGCCTCTTGAATGAAACTTTGAATTGGTTGTAGGTGCCTCCATACACAAACGAAGTGGAAACAAAGTTGTCGCCTGCCTGCAAAATGTTATTGAGGGCAACAAACTGGGCGGCTTGGCCTGAGCCAACAGCCAAGGCAGCAACGCCTCCCTGCAAGGCCGCGATGCGCTTTTCAAACACATCGGTGGTGGGATTCATGATGCGCGTGTAGATGTTGCCGAACTCCTTCAGCGCAAACAAATTGGCGCCATGTTCGGAGTTCCTGAACGTGTATGACGTGGTTTGATACAGCGGCACTGCGCGCGAACGTGTGACCGGGTCAACTTCCTGCCCGGCATGAAGTTGAAGTGTTTCGAAATGATAAGCTGACATAATTGTGTGTGTTTTAGTTATAAAATAGTTTTAGAAAGTTTGAATAAAAGATTACCGCCCGGACATTAATTTGACCGAAGGGTTGTTGTTAAAATGAGCGATTCAGATCAACAACAACAGCCGATACAACACATGCAAATGCTGCACAAGGTGCCGGCTGTACGATAATTGGAAACAGGATTAGCCCCGCAGGACTGGTTGGTGTGAATGAAAATAGTTTTCATTTTTCTTCGGTTTATATTCTCCCCTCCGAACCTTTCGGAATTTATGGGATTCAGGAATTAGCACCTTGGTTTCCCAGGTTGCTAGCGCTTCATTGAGCCTGTCTCTCTGCGCTTCTTTATAAATCGCTTCAGCGGTTAGCTGCTCGACTATGATGATACAAACGTATTGTGCGAAGGAATAGATTCCAAAAGAGTTGGAGAAAAAATTTTACTGAAGCACTGACGGGTGTTAGTGGATGTTCCTGATATCGATAACAATAACCTTCTCTTTGGGGTCTATTTTGGTTAGCTTTTCCCTGATCTTTTGTATGTTTTCTGAAAATGTATTAGCCCTATTATCGAATGAGAGGATAACCGCCACCTGAAGTTTAAACTGATTAAGGTTTTGTTGATACTGAAGATTTTTGTCAGCTGTAAGCAGCAAATCAATTTCTGATTCATCAATCAAACGCAGCAATTCTCCGTTTTGTTTGGATTGCCAACCCATCTGAGAGATAGTTACGACTTCAAACAGGTCGGAGAGAAGAGGCTTTAAACTGTCAGGCAGATTTTCGTCCAATAGAATCTTCATGAACTTCCGATGAAAGTGTTAGTACCTGCTCGGCAAATTGGAGAATCTCCTGAGCCACTTCTTTTTTTACGGACGGAAAATCAAAAAGAAATTCATCCAGGGTATTTCCACCTCTCAGATAATCAAAAAGGTTTTTCACAGGAACCCTTGTACCAGCAAACACGGGCGTTCCGCTCTGAATATTTGGACTTATGGTAATGAATTGCCTCATTTTTGATTTCCAATACGAAGTTACTAAATCATTTGTTCAACAACACAATCTGCCCTAAATGATATAAATCATGATGAAGAATACCATGCAGCATGGTTTGATAGGAGAATTCCTTGCCTCCAACTTTTTCTGTTAAACGATCTTCCGGAAAAGATTGGATGGCCGCGATCAGTTCTTTCTGTGAACTTTTTAGTTGTTCAATGGTTCCCGCTAAATCTGTGCCTGATGGAAAATTCATCTCATCCGAAACGGTGTACTCTTCATCTCCCTTTAATCGGGCAATAACAAATTTTCTCCACGTGGTCATGTGGGCAATCAATTCAATGATGGAGTGACTGTTCTTGAAAGAGGAATTTTTACTTTCTTCTTTAAGAGCATTAAGTGTTTCAACAACTGATGGCCCGTGCCAGGCGGGCCCATTGAAAACGCGCTCTAATTGTTTGATGATGATTTTTGTTTGCATGACCTCACCCCCACCTCTCCAGAGGAGAGGGGTGACCGTCTATTTGTTTTTTATTCCGAAACATTCAAAGCCTGCCTTCAAATAACTTCTCATATCAAAATTCTTTAGCCGAATTTAAGTAAAGCTCCCCTCTCCTTTGGAGAGGGGCCGGGGGTGAGGTCCCTACGTCAACATGCCTCCATCCACCTGAATAACCTGGCCACTGATGTAGGAAGACATATCCGAAGCCAGGAACACACAAGCATCGGCAACGTCTTCGGGTTTGCCTCCGCGTTTTAAGGGAATGGCATCACGCCAGGATTGAACAGTTTTCTCATCGAGTTTGGCTGTCATTTCTGTTTCAATAAATCCCGGGGCGATCGCATTAGATCGAATTCCACGCGAGCCTAATTCAAGAGCAATAGATTTGGTGAAACCGATGATGCCTGCCTTTGAAGCGGCATAGTTCGATTGCCCCGCATTGCCTTTCAATCCCACAACAGAAGTCATGTTGATGATAGACCCGCCCCTTTGTTTCATCATGGGTTTGCACACAGCCTTCACGGTATTGAAGCACGATTTTAAATTCACGTTCATGATTTTATCCCACGCTTCTTCGGTTAATCGCAACAAGAGATTATCCATGGTGATGCCGGCATTGTTTACCAGAATATCGAGCGAGCCAAAATCCGTCACCACATCATTAATTAGTTTGTCTGCTTGCGCAAAATCGGATGCATCGGAACAATAGCCTTTTGCTTTCACACCTTTCGAAGCCAACTCAGCTTCAAGTGTTTGCCCTTGCTCCACACTGGATAAGTACGTGAAGGCAACGTTAGCCCCCTGTTCGGCAAACCGCATGGCAATGGCACGGCCAATGCCTTTGGAAGCACCTGTAATGAGGGCGTTTTTATTTTGGAGAAGTTTCATGAAGTCTTTTTGCAACCGTCTAATTATGGATAATGTCTATAAATTTCTTTTCTATTGAGAACCCTTTCAAAGGTCAGCACGTCATCCCTGAAGTGCAAGCCTATCCTGTAGTCTCCAAAACGGATTTTATAGTTATGTTTAAAACCTGTCAATTTTTCTACTTTACCTATCGCCTGAAAAGTTGAGGCTTTATTAATATCGATGAAGGCAAAATCCTCAATCTTCTTTCTTTGCTTGGTTGGGATGCCGGCTAAATCCTTAAGGAAATTTTTGTGGTAGAGAATTCTCAATGACTGCTTTTCTTAAGTCGTGAGTAATAGGTTTTCGCCTCCTCCACTTCCAATCTGTCTTGAGGAAGGTTTTCTCCGATTTTTTTCTTTAGAACATAATCCTCAAGCAGCTGTTCTATTTTCTCAAAAGTTTTGATTGGCAACTGAACAGCAACACGCTTGCGGCTCTTATTGATTATGTATTTTTTTTTGATTGCCAGCATGCTTAGGGATTTTGGTTTAGTAAAAGTCCTCAAATAAATTCAAATTGAGAAGCCTAAATAACATAGTTTTCATCCTTTCCTAAAACCGTGGATACCATTATCTTTGGCCGCACTAAAAAATATTTACTATGGCTTCATACGATCTGATTGTTATTGGCTCCGGTCCCGGGGGTTACGTGGCCGCTATCCGCGCTTCGCAATTAAAATTGAAAGTGGCGATTGTAGAAAAAGCCGAACTGGGTGGTATTTGTTTGAACTGGGGTTGCATCCCCACCAAAGCTCTCCTGAAAAGCGCTAATGTTTTTGAATACATCCAACACGCTGCCGATTATGGAATTACCGTGGGTGAAGCCACACCCGATCTGCCCGGCATGATTAAGCGGAGTCGTGATGTGGCGGGAGCCATGAGCAAGGGCGTTCAGTTTTTGATGAAGAAAAATAAAGTTGATGTGATTGAAGGACATGGGAAATTAAAGAATGGATCGAAAGTAGAGGTGACTGATTCTTCTGGTAAGAAAACCGATCACGATGCGAAACATATTATCCTGGCTACGGGCGGTCGCTCACGCGAAATCCCTTCCCTGAAAATTGATGGCAAGAAAATAATTGGTTACCGGGAAGCCATGATACTGAAAGACCGGCCGCATCGAATGGTGGTGGTTGGATCGGGAGCGATTGGTGTAGAGTTCGCCTATTTCTATAATACGATTGGAACAGAAGTTACCGTTGTTGAATTTCTTCCCCGTGTGGTGCCCGTGGAGGACGAAGAGGTTTCAAAGGCGTTGGATAAATCTTTCCGGAAAGAGGGAATCAATATCCACACGTCAAGTGAGGTGACAAAAGTGGATACATCCGGCAAGGCTTGCATCGTTACTGTTAAAACTCCAACAGGTGAAATTAAAATTGAATGTGATGTGGTACTCTCCGCCATTGGAATTGCCACAAACATTGAAAACCTGGGCCTCGAAGAAGTGGGCGTTAAAACCGACAAGGGAAAAGTAGTTGTCGATGATTTCTACAAAACCAATGTGGCAGGCGTTTATGCCATTGGCGATATTGTGAAGGGTCAGGCCCTGGCGCACGTGGCCTCAGCCGAAGGAATTATCTGTGTGGAGAAAATTGCCGGGCAAAATCCGCATCCGCTCGATTATAATAATATTCCGGGATGCACCTATTGCTCGCCAGAGATTGCTTCGGTTGGATTCACCGAAGAGCAAGCCAAAAAAGCAGGCTATCAAATTAAAGTAGGCAAGTTTCCGTTTTCGGCCAGCGGCAAGGCCAAAGCAGCCGGTGCGCCTGATGGTTTCGTGAAAGTTATTTTCGATGCGAAGTATGGTGAGTGGTTAGGCGCTCACTTCATTGGAGCCAACGTAACGGAAATGATTGCCGAAGTTGTGGCAGCCCGCAAACTGGAAACCACCGGCCATGAGATCATCAAAACCGTTCACCCGCACCCCACAATGAGCGAAGCGATCATGGAAGCAGCAGCTGCAGCTTACGGTGAAGTGATTCATTTGTAAAGCGTAAGGGTTTTTGTTGGAGTCGAATAAAATGATTTGGGTAGTCATCGTTCAAACAATTTCAGGAACTCCTGCTTTTTGTTCGCAGAGACTTCAAGTTCCCGGTTGTTTTTCATGGTTACATACCCTCCCTTTCCCTTGGAATAACGGATTACAAATGCAGGATTAATAAGATGTGACCGGTGGATGCGAAGGAACCCATGACTATTCAACACATCTTCAAAATACTTCAGCGTGCGGCAAATCAATAACGGTTGACCTTCCTCAAAATAAAACTTAGTGAAATTGTCGGCCGCTTCACAGTAAACAATGGTAGCGATAGGTACAATCTCGAACCCTTCCAGCGTTGGCAACATAATTTTTTGCTGGCCTCCTCCGCGGATATTGTCGAGCAACACGCGGGCATGCTGCTGGTAGTTTTCTTCCGCGCGTTCCTTCTTAATTTTTTCAACCGCCTTTACCAATTCATCAATATCGATCGGCTTTAGTAAATAGTATGCAGCACTTTGATTGAGTGCCTGGATGGCATAATTACCGAATGCCGTAACAAAAATTGTTTCAAATGTGTGCTCGCCAGCTTTATCCAACAAATCAAACCCGTTGCCATAAGGCATTTCAATGTCGAGAAAAACAATATCGGGCGTATGTTTCTGAATGGCCTCCAGTCCGGTGGACACCGATTCCCCAAACCCGCACACCACAACATCCGGACAATACTTGCCGATGTAATTGGCCAAAATCTGGCTGCTGTCTTTTTCGTCATCAATAATGATTGCTTTCATAATTAATAAATTCTTGAACCACATAGGCACATAGAAAGGCAAACATAGAAAACTGCGGAACTATGTGAACACCTATGTGTCTGTGTGCCTATGTGGTTCAAAATATTATGTCTGCCTGTCTCTACCGTTGAACAAAATAGGTAAAAATATTTTTACGATTGTCCCTGCATCTCCCGGCAAATCTTCAATCGCTACCCGATAATTGGATTTATACACTTTGTTGATAATGGCTAACCGTTCGTGAATATTTTTCAACCCGGTTGAATTATGTTTCCGTTGATTAGGGGTCTTCACCTCTGCCGATTTTTTTCTCCCGATGCCATCATCGGTCACGCTCACTTCTATTTCCTTTTCATGTTTGATGAATCGCACCGAGAGTTTTCCCTTCGTTTCCTTATATCGCAATCCATGCCAAACGGCATTTTCAATATAAGGCTGAATAAGCATGGGTGGCAGTTCAATCATTTCTCCGTTGATTCCCTCCTCCATGTCAAATTCATAATCGAACTTGTCGCGAAAGCGGTAATGTTCCAGCTTCAAATACAGCGACAGCATCTCCTGCTCTTTATTAAGCGGGATAAAATCCTGTTCGGAATTCTCCAGCACTAACCGCATGAGTTGTGAAAACTCCGACAGGAATTTATTGGCCGTGCGTTCATCTTGCTGTGCTATGAAATGATTGACTGAGTTGAGCGCGTTGAAAATAAAATGCGGATTCATTTGACTGCGGAGGGATTTAAGAGCCAGCAATTGGTTCGCAGTCTTGCTTGCTTGCGCGCTCCGGTAGGTAAAATAAGAAGTGACCAATGTAACGAGAATGATCGCGAGCAATCCATAAATAATTAACTGCTGCCTGAAAACGGTAGCCGCTTGCAGGGTGTCCTCCTGACGGCCAAGGGAAACATCCTGCGTGAGTTCTTCAATTTCCTTCTGCTTGTTCAGGATTTCTGCTTTTTGTTGGAGCCTATTTTCATTTTGCTTTTCCGACTCACTCACGGCCTCACTATATTTTTTGTACGCGCCAAGCGCCTGGTTGTTTCGTCCATTTTTTTCATACAAGCCGGCAAGTGCCAGAAACGCATTAGCTTTCTCTTTCGGATTGTTGAGCGTATCGGCAATGTGGGCCGCTTCCTCCATTTCTATCAGTGCAGCGTTTGACTCCCCTTTAGCATCCAAAGTTTTGCTGATCTCCACTTTGTCTTTGGCTACTTCCGATAAATTGTTCGTTTCAAGATTAAACTCAATGGATTTGTTGCGCAGATCGATTTCTTCATCATATCGTTGCTGTCCTCGGAACACGCCTGCAATCTCCTCTTTCGTTTCACTTAACGATTGCTGCGCCAGCGGTTCAACATTTTTTCCCGACCGAAGGCTGTTTAATGAATTCTTATACAGATCACCGGTTGAGTTGTCTTCACTGAGTCTCGTTACAATTTTTGTTTTTTGATTTTGAACCAACGTTTCGAACGATTCATCGGCATTTTTCCCGATGACTATTTCATCAACCGATTTTTTGGCTTCGGGGTAATTGCCCATCTGGTACCAGGCTTCCGATTTATCTAATTGGAGTTGCGACCGGCTAACACCACGCGATTGGCTGAGCGCTTCCTGAAAATAATTCAACGCTTCCTGAAAATTTTTCAATTCCAGATTGGTCTTGCCCAACCCTCTTAACGTTTTTCCATACTCTGCTGTTGAAGGATAATTGGCGGAAAGAATCTGATACGCCTTTTGATAGTTATCACGGGCCAGGTTCCACTCAGTCATTTGTTCATTGATCTCCCCAATCAACAAATAACATTTGGCCTCATTGAATTCATTGCCATCGGCCGCACTGATGGCGAGCGCCTCCTGAACTTTATCCAGAGCATGTGATGGATCAGAACTTTTGATGGCCGATGCCTCGGCCAATAATTGAGTGATGCTCGTGGAGGATGACTTCATCTTATAACTTCTGTAAGCCTCCTGCTTTTTGCTTTGCGATTTGTTTTGTGCATAGCCTTCATAAGCCTGCGACAACGCTAGTGTAATCAACAATATGAAAGTGATTTTCAACACACCTCGGGGATAATGGCAGAAAGTTAATACAATAAAAAATAGGGTTTTTGCAGGCTTTTGGATAGAAATGATGGCTCACCCACTCAAATCACCTTTTCACCAGTCGGCCAGCCTTGCTCACAAAGTTTAGCTATCTAAAATAATTTCTTCCCGTAAAATTTACCAAAAACAATACACCTATGAAAACTATTATCGCTTCTACCAACAAACTCTTTATGAAAGTGTTTGCTGCTCTTTTGTTCGCTTTGGGATTGATGTCATTCCACCCGGTGAACACTGCCGCTTCGAAAGATCAAAACATTATGCTGGCCTTGCTGCTCGATACCAGCAACAGCATGGACGGGTTAATTGACCAGGCCAAATCGCAACTGTGGAAAATTGTGAACGAACTGGCTGCAGCTAAATGTGGCGATGGCTCACGGCCCAACATTAAGATTGCGTTGTATGAATATGGTAACGATGGCCTTCCCTCATCCGAAGGATACATTCGAATGGTGAGCGGGTTCACTACCGATCTGGATTTGATTTCAGAGAAACTTTTTTCACTCCGCACAAACGGAGGCAATGAATATTGCGGGCATGTTATCCGCACCTCATTAAATCAATTGAATTGGACGTCATCGAATGCAGATTTAAAATTAATATTCATCGCAGGCAACGAACCCTACACACAAGGCTCGGTTTCTTATCGCTCCTCCAGTTCTTTAGCCAAAGAAAAAGGTGTAGTAATTAACACCATCTTTTGCGGTGATTTTGATGGAGGCATAAATACCAATTGGAAAGATGGTGCAGACCTGACAGGAGGAAGCTACATGAGCATTGAGCAAAACCGCAAGACTGTTTACATCTCCACGCCTCACGATGATAAAATTGCCGAATGCAACGAACGTTTGAACAGAACCTACATTTATTATGGCCGTGAGGGTGAATCAAAAAAAGAAATGCAATACAAACAAGATCAAAACGCAGGAAGTTACAGCCAATCCAATGCAGTTGAACGTGCCGTATCCAAAAGTTCTCATGCTTACCGGAACTCAACGTGGGACTTAGTTGACGCAGCCAAAGACAATGAAAAAGTAGTTGCCGAAACGGAAGAAGCTTATTTGCCCCAGGAAATGAAGGGTATGAGCGTTCAACAACGCAAAGATTACGTTGCAACAAAATCAGTGGAAAGAAATAGTATTCAGAGTGAAATTCAATCGTTGAACAAAAAACGGATGGAATACATCACAGCCAATACGCCCACAGAAAATCAGGATACTATGCTGGATGCGGCCATGATCCGCGCCATTAAAGAACAAGCCAGGCTGAAGAATTTAAAATGGTAAAAGAAATTCATCCCATAAATGAAACAGGTTATGAAAAAAGTGATCTTTATTTTATCTCTTGTATGTTTTGTGGTGACTGCGGGAAAATGTCAGAGTAGTGAAAAACTTCCCAGGTATTTTGGGGAGCCTATAATAACCGATACCACTTCTACTATTTTCTTCCCTATCCGGTACAATGAAGAGTTTCTGTCAACTAACAAAATCGCAATCTGGGGCGACTACTACGCAAACCTGGTTGTTTACGACTTTCTGAAGGGTAGTTATAGAAAACTATTTGAAAAAGATACGTACATCGAAGCCTTACAATACCCTAACCACTACAGTGCGGGACTTGAATTAAAGCCAAAAAATTTGACGGACAAATGGGTTTTTCTCCTGGTTAAAAGCAGGGATTATAATAGCAGTGGAAGGATTGACGAGAAAGACCCATCATTACTATTCGCGGCAACCACAACGGGCAAAGAATTGAAACAGCTAACCAACGAAAACGAAAATGTAATTTCCTTCAACATATTAGAGAGACAGGGAATCGTATTGATTAAGATTCAAAGAGATTTGAACAAGGACCAATCATTCAAAGCGGAAGACAAAGACTACTATTTCAGAAAAATTAACTTGATTGATTTGAGCTTAGGAAAGGGCATTGAGGTTAAATCCTTACCCTAAATCCTATCATTTCTAAAAGCTTATCCTATCATCCTGATAGATATTTACTACTTTTATGATAGGATAGAAAGACATGGAAACCGCCCGGCAGCAAGAAATATTTCAGGTAATCATGGAAAAGGAGCCAATCGGCATTTCTGAAATTTTGAATAAACTCGTATCAAAAATTTCCATTCCAACACTTAATCGCGATCTATCAAAATTGCGTGACGGTAGTTTCATTGCTTCCGAAGGTAAGGGCCCTGGCACCAGGTATCGGGTAAATTTAAAAGGGCTTTTGAATGTCGAGATTAATCCCGAGTCGTATTTTAAAATTGAGGTTGATAACCGGAAAATACTACCCAGATACAACCCGGATATTTTTGTGAGTTTGCAAAGTGCGGAACTCTTTACCCGACAGGAATTGACTTTCCTGGAAAAGCTAACGGCCACCCATCAAGGAAAGCTCAAAAAAAACTCTCCGGAAAATTACAAAAGAGAATTTGAACGGCTGATGATTGAATTGAGTTGGAAGTCGGCACAAATAGAAGGCAACACCTACGATTTGCTTGATACGGAGCAATTACTAAAATACAATATCCTATCACCTGGTCATTCTGTGGAGGAAGCCACCATGTTATTAAATCACAAAGCCGCTATTGAATACACCCGCGAAAATGCCGGGTGGTTTAGTCAGTTAACCGTAGGAAAAATAATGGACGTCCATACGTTGCTCATCAGGCAGTTGAATATTTCAAAAAACCTGCGCAACAGATTAGTAAGAATAACCGGTACAAAATACACCCCGCCTGATAATCAGTTTATCATAGAGGAGGCCATTCAAAATTTATGCGCAACGGTTAATTTAATCGATAATGTTTACGCAAAGGCCATGGTGACCCTGTTGTGCATAAGTTACATCCAACCCTTTGATGACGGAAATAAAAGAACTGCCAGGCTTACGGCCAATGCTTTGCTGATGGCCGCCAATAGATGTCCATTGTCTTATCGCAGCACAAGTCCTGGGGAGTTTAAAAAATCCATGTTGCTGTTTTATGAATTGAATAACCTCACTGCATTCAAAAGAATATTTATCAATCAATATCAGTTTGCGGTGGAGAATTATTTCTAAACATTCCAAAATACCTATAATGTTCTCGGCTTATTAAAAAAAGTATAACGGCTCAAAACTAAAAGTGGTTCCAACCAAACTTAGGCTGGAAACCTTTGAGGCAAAAAGGAAATAAGAAGGAATAGAAGATGCCTCTTCTTTTATTTTTTGCGGAACGCCACCGTTAAAACAATGCTATTATTTTTTTGTTGCAGAGATGGTCTTCCTATTTGCTTTAAACCATAGTTTCCCGTTAGCTGCAAATCAATCAAAAACTTTTTATTTAAAACCAGAGAGTAGCCTATGTTCATAGTTATACCATATTCTGCTTTAGGGTATGCATCTGTTATTAGTCTGGTGTATTTGTAGTCAAAGTATGTGCTAATGGCTTGGTATTTTGCTCTAAGTAGTCTTCCAAAATAAAAACCAGCGCCTATACTAATAGCTTTCCTTTTGCCCAATAAAAATTGAGGCGCTATTGAAAAAGTCAGGTAATCGTATTTGTAACTGTTAATCGTCTCAATGAATACCGGACCATTAGAGGTACTAAGCGTGTCTGGCTTGTATATCTTGTAGCCTTTCTTTTCGAACAGTATTTTTCCCTGAAGCTGCATATGTGATGTAACACTTTTAACAATACCAAAGCCAGCACTAAATCCAACTTTAGGCACTCCATATTGGTTATATGAATCATTTTCACGAACCGAAAGAAGGCTGGGCCCTACAATCAATGAGAACCTGGCTTTGGTATAAATCGCAGGTGACTCAGGAGAAGACACTTGCCCAATTGCTGTCTCCGAAATTAGTAAAGCCAACAAAATATATTGGAGTGGTTTCCTCACAAGCAAATTTCAATATTACCCTATTACCAAAATTTTACTTTTTAGATATTGCCACCGTAAAAACAAGACTGTTATTTTTTTCTGGGGGTTCGGGGGGTGGTGGGGCTAATTGTTTAAGCCCGTAATTCTCTGTGAGTTGCAAAGCAATCAAAAACTTTTTGCCAAAAACCAGACTATAGCCCAGGTTTAATGTGACCCCGTAATCAACTTTACCGTATCTATCTGTTGGTAAAGGGCTGCTGTTATTGGAGTTCAGGGAAGTGTTAATAACTTGAAATTTTGCTCTAAATAGCTTGCCAAAATAAAAACCAGCGCCTATACTAATAGCTTTCCTTTTACCTATTAGGAATTGAGGCGCTATTGAAAAAGTCAGGTAATCGAAATGGTAATTATAAATCGACTTACCGAACATCCAACCATTAGTGGTGGTATAAACCGTGTCTGGCGTGGATGTTTTGTAGCCTCTCTTTTCGAACAGCATTTTTCCCTGAAGCTGCATATGTGATGTAAGACTTTTAATAATACCAATACCAGCGCTAAACCCAACCTTAGGCACTCCATATTGGTTATATGGCTCATTTTCACGAACCGAAAGAAGGCTGGGGCCTACAATCAATGAGAACCTGGCTTTGGTATAAATCGCAGGTGTCTCAGAGGGAGACACCTGGCCAATTGCTGTCTCCGAAATTAGTAAAGCCAATAAAATGTAAGGGTGCGTTTTCCTCATATTATTTCAATGATACCAAAAAAAGTCGGAAATTTTATTTTACAGAGACCGTGGTTTGGTTTCCAAAACCAAAAGTTTGGAAACCTGTAAACCACGGACGCAGCATCAAAACGGTTTGCTTATCGCTCAATTATTATCCTTGCTGAAGTGGCGGGTTCAATACCATCCTTAACCTTCAGGTAATAGGTGCCAATCGGGAAAGATGAAACATCTATGGCAGTGTTTCTTTCGGAAATTATTCCTGCCCAGACAAGGATGTCGTTTGAATTAACCAAGCTTGCCGGGATTGGTTTATCGGGGGTAGCCGGTTCTCCATTTTTTGTTACGGTCAAATTAAGCGTTGTCCCGCTTGGATTTGGGCTTGCTGTGAAACTAAAACCACAGGAGCCTATACCAACAACCTTTACACTGGGTGAGCCTGTATCACCACAGCGATTTTTTAATTTTAATGTAATTGAGCCGCCACTGAATGTGGTGCTAGTTGAAACATTTAAGTATGGAGTGCCTTGTCCGCTTTGAGAACTAAAACCACTAGACCAACTCCATTTATAGTCTAATATGTCTGTTCCGATATAACTTGAAAGATATGATTCTGTGGTGTTTGGACACAATGTCGTTGGTCCGGAAATTGAAAATTCAGAGCTTGAATAGGTACTCGCCCGGCCTTGTAAATTAGCATAGCTTGACGTGCACCCTCCCAGGTTATTCAATCTACATCTAACAAAGAAAACACCGTACCCACTTGGTGCCGTAAGGGTCACCGTATTTGCAGAAGTATGCAGGGGCGAGGCGATGGAAGTAGTTACGCCATTCAGCAGCACTCCCGAGCCACCGTTTATGCCATATGCAATATACCAATCATAACCATAAGCGGTCCCAAAGCTGCTGGAAGCCGTAATCGTCCATGATTCTCCACTGCAAATTTCGTAGTTAGCGGAGTTTTTAGACAAAGTTGGGTTTGGTGTGGATACCCTGGTTATAGTAAAGGGGCTGGACTGGGCGCTCTGGAAGTTATTGCAGTTAGCATTTATGCTGGCCACTTTTACCTGGCCGCCTCCCATGGCAGTATATGATACCGTGACAAATGGAAAGGTTGTGGTGCTCGGGCCTGTAACCCCGCTCGGGTAAGTCCAGGCGTAGCTTGTTGTGTTAATGGTAGAATTAGCCGTTATCAATAAGCTGCCCGCGCCACAATTAATGCTAATGCCCATACCATTTATGGCAGGTGTGGGGTTGTTTATTATAGTTACATTAAGAGTTGTTGAACCGTTAGGTGAACAATCTGCCTTTATGCTGCCGGTCGCAACATTGTTCCATTTGACTTGCATTGCTCCGGTGGGCTGAAGACGAAGCACCCATGTACCGCCCGTAAGAGTCATTGTAGGAACATCGCAACCCGGAGCTGCCTCCAACAGATAATCAAAAGTTACCCCAGGGCAAAGATTTGTTGTGGGCCCTGATATTTGGGCTATGGCCTTAGTGCCCAATGTGGTGAGGATCGCCACAATAATAACAACTACAATTGGTGGTTCTTTTAATGAGTGGACTTACGCAAAAATAGCTAAATTGTAAGGGATCACATTTTTTAAACTCGAGGTCATGAACAACAAACTACTTGACCTGTATAGTGAT
>JAYUHI010000508.1:0-3084 GCA_043767095.1 Bacteroidota bacterium | reverse complement strand
TCCTTTTCTTTGATACTCATGCCGTAAAACTAATCATTAGCCTCAAAATCGTTTCCCGCATGGATGACAATAAGTAAAATCGTAAATCAATCCCGATGCTTCGGGATCGTAAATCCTAAATTTCTTCTACATTTGCACCCCTTAAAAACCGGACGAGATCCAACATTTAAACGTAGAAAAACATGGTAAAAATCAGACTGGCCCGCAGAGGCCGCAAGAAACTGGCAATGTTCGACATTGTTGTTTCAGATGTACGGTCACCACGCGATGGCCGTTTTATTGAGAAAATTGGGGTTTACAACCCTGCAACCAATCCCGCCAGCATCGATTTTAACGAAGACAAGGCCTTTGATTGGTTGATGAAAGGCGCCCAGCCAACGGACACTGTCGGGCGAATGCTCTCTTACCGTGGCATTCTATTTAAGAAACATCTTCAAATTGGGGTAATCAAAGGCGCCATGACCCAGGAGCAGGCTGACGCCAAGTTAGCCGACTGGAAAAAGGCTAAAGATAGCCAGATCACAACTAAAGTGGACACCCTGGCGAAAGCGAGAGCAGAAGCCAAGAGGAATAAATTTGAAGCAGAGAAGAAGGTTAAGGAAGCCCGTGCCGAAGCCATTAAGAAAAAGGCCCTGGTGGTTGAAGCTGCACCTGTGGAAGCGCCCGTTGCTGAACCGGCCGGACAGGCAGGTGAAACTCCAACTGAAACTCCTCAAGCATAGTTCTAAACTTAAATCTATATTCGATGCCAGCGACCTAACCGGTTGCTGGCATTTTTATTAATAAGCATGCAGCGAGAATTGTTAGTTAAAATTGGTTATGTGATGAAGACTCACGGGCTGAAAGGTGAAGTCACCCTGAATATGTCTCATGACGCGCCAGAAATAATCGTTAAGAGTGTTTTGGTGTTGGAACAAAAGACAGGACTGGTCCCTTATTTCGTTGAAAATATTGCAGTCAATGGAGCTAGAGTTTTTATCAAATTAGAAGATGTCAATACCATCGGGCAGTCGGCCCTATTAAAAGGCTGCTCTGTTTTTATTGAGAAATCGAAACGGCCAAAACTGAAGAGGGGAGAATTTTATGATGATGAGTTAGTGGGATTTGAGGTGTGGGATAAGACGTATGGTCATCTCGACCAGGTAGTTCAAATCATTAATCAGGGCTTGAACAGATTGTTGGAAGTAGGCAAGAAAAGTATTCTGATACCAGTCAACAGCCCATTTATTAAAGCCATCTCCAAATCGAAAAAGAAAATTGATGTGGAATTACCGGAGGGATTTATAGACATTTAAGCCATGCACCTCTCCATCATCACCTGTCTCCCCAAACTTCTCGAAAGCCCGTTTTCAGATTCAATCCTAAAAAGGGCAATCGCTAAGGGACTAGTGAGTGTGGATATTGTTGATCTCCGCCCCTACTCTACCGATAAACATAAATCAATTGATGATTACGCTTTTGGTGGCGGGGCCGGCATGGTGATGATGATTGAGCCCATCGACCGGTGCCTCACAGATTTAAAATCCAAGCGAGAATATGATGAAGTAATTTATATGAGTCCGGATGGAGAGTTGTTTTCCCAATCCATTGCCAACGAATTAAGCCTGAAGAAAAACCTGATTTTGCTTTGTGGTCATTACAAGGGAGTGGATGAGCGCGTACGCGAGCATTTGATCACTCGCGAAATCAGCATTGGTGATTATGTACTCTCCGGAGGTGAATTGGCTGCAGCTGTAGTTGCCGATGCTGTTATCCGGCTGATTCCGGGTGTCTTGAATGACGAAACCTCCGCGCTAAGCGACTCCTTTCAGGACGGCTTAATTGCCCCACCCGTTTATACCCGCCCGGCAGATTACAAAGGATGGACTGTGCCTGATGTATTGCTCTCCGGTCATGCAGCCAACATCGAAAAATGGAAACAGGAAAAGGCAGAGGAGCGAACCCGACTAAAGCGGCCAGGATTAATCAACCCTGAAAATCTTTAAAGCTGAATGCCTTGAAATGATATCATAGTCTCGGTCGCGGTGCAAAATTTCTGCGGAAAAGGAAATTGCATAAGCAGCAATCAGGCAATCATTCGATTTTCGGATAGTAACGCCCTTCTTTCTAATATCCCAGTATAAGCTGGCTGCCTGAACTGCCGAATCTACCTGATCGCAAAGCAAAATATTAAAGCCGCCAAGCCCATAGCGCAATCGGTTAAAATCTTCATCACTTCTAAGGCCCTGAAGCACCTCTTGTAATATAGTGGGAGTTAGGCAAACGTCCATCTCTTGTCTTATCAGGTCAGCCAGTATTTCCACTTCGCGGGATTTTTTTCCATTGAAGGCATCTATCCAAACCGAAGTATCAACTACGACCATTAGGGCTCCAATACAGTGCGCATTTCATCCAAATTCCCTTCCCATTTCACCTTGCCAAAATAGTTAAGGATGCTTTGGCGTTTCAGGTACTGAACGTATGCCGTCAAGGCCTCGTGAATGATTTCTTTTTTCGTTTTAGAAGCTTCTATTTTCATCGCCTCCTCCAAAAGACTATCCTCAATTTCAATATTGGTTTTCATGTTTGGCTGATTTTGGTCGTTTCTGCTTGCTCTTTTGCTTAACTGACAAGTGGAATTTAATAGCCTCATTCACGGCCTCTTTCATTGTTTTGAGGTTTGCTAATTTCATTGCCTGCGCCACAAGGGAATCGTCAATCTCAATATTCAATCGTTTCATACACCTAAAATTAAAAAAACAAACACATAGTTATTAATGGAGGGCATAAATTATCAATCCCATTAATGATATGTGAGGCCTTCCCTTATATTTGCACTCCATTTTTAAAATCGAAGATCATGGCCGACTTAATAAAGATTGTTGAACAAGAACTCGGCTCAAAAAGAGCCAGTTTACCCAAATTTAAAGCGGGTGACACTGTAAATGTGCACGTGAAAATCAGCGAAGGGAACAAAGAAAGGATTCAGCAGTTTCAGGGCGTTGTGCTTTACCGCAGGGGTTCTGGAACCAATGGTGAGTCGTTTTCGGTGCGAAAAGTATCCAATGGCGTTGGCGTGGAGCGGATATTCCCACTGTTATCGCC
>JAYUHI010000507.1:0-3090 GCA_043767095.1 Bacteroidota bacterium | reverse complement strand
TCAAAAGTTATCAGCCATTTTGGAAAGCCAGCCAAATGTTGATGCTGTTTTTACCGCTCGAAATGAATTAGCCTACCCAATTAAGAGAGGTCGTTTTGTTGCGATGGATGTCTCGAATAAAGAAACCGTTGAACGGGTAATTTCAGAAACCCAGCCTGAGGTCATTATTCATACCGCAGCCATGACCCAGGTGGATGATTGCGAGATTCAAAAGGAAGCCTGCTGGCTCAACAATGTTTTAGCGACTGAATTTTTGGTGCAGGCAGCCGGTCAAGCCGGATCACACTTTATCCAAATTTCAACCGATTTTATTTTTGATGGAAGTGACGGCCCGCTCGAGGAATCAGCCGTGCCATCACCCGTGAATTATTATGGCGCCTCCAAACTGGCGGCAGAAGAAATTGTTAAAAATTCCACCTCAGCCTGGACCATCCTGCGCACTGTGTTGGTGTATGGTGTGGCGCATGATATGTCGCGCTCCAATATTGTGCTGTGGGTAAAGAAAAATCTGGAAGAAGGAAAACCAATTAAAGTTGTGAACGATCAATGGCGCACACCCACGCTTGCCGAAGATTTAGCTATGGGTTGCTGGCTTGCTGCTCAAAAGAAAAAGACAGGAATTTTTCATGTTTCAGGTGAGGAAATGATGACCCCTTATGATGTTGCCATCCGCACCGCACGTTTTTTTAAGTTGGATGAATCGTTGATAACACAAACTGATTCAACTCAATTCAGGCAGCCAGCGTTACGACCATTGCGAACGGGATTCATTATTAAGAAAGCAAAACGTGAGTTGGGTTACCAGCCGCATTCTTTTGAAGAGGGGTTGGAACTGATGAAAAATCAGTTAACAAACTTTCGAAAAGTTTAAAACTTTTGCATGTTATGGGTGAGTATTCTAAGCCATCTCCCTTACTGGAGCAAGTCCTTCTTTAGGGTGAGGTCAATCCCTGTAATCTAATGCAGGTTTACGATCGCCAATCAACGACTCATATTTAAAATCGCTTCCAATTCGCGAGCGGAATTCTTTCCAGGCCTCATCAATCAACGTTTGATTGGAGAATAAATCGATGGCTGAGAGTGCAAGAGTCTTGGCCGCCACCATCATTCCTTTAGAACCAATGGAAGTTCCTCCGGCCGCAACCGCCTGCCAACTGTGTGCCGGAGTGCCAGGCACCCACGTGGCTGTTGAAAGGCCAACCGTTGGCACGTTCCAACTCACATCACCAACATCAGTGGAGGCAGATTCGAAACGCATTTGAAAATCGCTAATCTGAATGGTAGATTCAGCTGATGGAATATTTCCTGTTAAAGTTTTTTGAATTTGATCTGCAAAATTCCTTTCATCATCCGAATAAATGTATCCACCCACTAAGCGCAAATTTTTATCCATCATTTTGGCCAGAGATTCATTGGGCAGCAAATCATAAACCCCGCCTGTGATTTCAACTTCCATTTTTGTGTCTGTTCCCAGGGCTGCTCCTTGTGCCGCTTTAACAATCCGTTCCCAAACATTCTTCACCTCACTTCGCTTCGGGTGGCGAACATAATAATATGCTTCCGCGAAAGCGGGAACCACATTAGGCGCTTCTCCTCCGCGTGTGATTACATAATGAATGCGGGTCTCTTGTGTAACGTGCTCGCGCATCATGTTCACCATGGAGTTCATTGCTTCAACGGCATCAAGCGCAGACCGTCCTTTTTCTGGTGCTGCCGCTGCATGTGAGGCAATTCCATAAAAACGAAACTTGCCATTCTTATTAGCCAGCGAATTAGCCGGGCTTGCATTATTACCGTTTCCGGGATGCCAATGAAGCACCACGTCCACATCTTTAAATAATCCTTCGCGCACCATATAGACTTTGCCGCTCCCGCCCTCTTCGGCTGGGGTTCCATAAAACCGGATGGTTCCTGATTTTTTATTAGCGATGAGCCAGTTCTTCACCTCAATGGCAGCAGCAGCCGATGCTGTTCCAAATAAATGATGACCGCAAGCGTGGCCAGCCTTCTGGTTGGGAATTGACATTTGCTCAGGCACGGCTTCCTGTGAGACTCCCGGCAGCGCATCGAACTCTCCTAAAATACCAATCACCGGTTTACCTGAACCAAATGTGGCGGTAAATGCGGTGGGCATTCCTGCTATATTATTTTGCACAGCAAATCCGGCATCAGTCAAAGTCTTTTGTAAGAGAGCAGAACTCTGCACTTCCTTGTAGCCCACTTCAGCATAACCCCAAATTGATTTGGCGATTTCTGAATACTGCCCGGCTTTTGCATCCAAAGTTTTTAGTATTTCCGGTTTTGTTTTTTGGGCGCAAAGGCCTAAAGAGCCAATGGTTAAAGAAAGGAGAACGAGGTGTTTCATTGATTACATGATTAGGTTTTCTATTGCTAATGTATGAAAAAGCTTCACTTCGTATTCGGTAACACTTGTTGACAAATAGTTTTCTACTATTTTTGCACCTCGAAGGAATTCATGATAAAGTATAGACGCAAATCAGGATCGATTTTATTGACTGTTTTTACAGCCATCCTGATTACTACGGCTTTGCAGTCCCCAGTTATTCAGGCGCAGGGGTCACATAAACAGGCAGTTATTCACACACATGAATATTCAGGTGAATCAACTGTCAATATATCCCGTTCTTTTTCGGATTATGCCGGGTTTCATGGTCGAATTTTCCTGAATTTCACATGTCAGAATCTTGTAGAATTACATTCCAATTTAAGTCACACCAGCTTTTCGCAGGTCAATTTCAGCCTGGAGCAATTCTGTGGGCCAATCAAGGTATACAAGCTCGTTAAGAAATTTTTAATCTGATTCATTCTACCTCTTAGCAGTTGCGGGCTTAGCATGCTGAGGTACTGATTCCTTTTTCTATTCTGTTTTTTTAATTCTTCAATCAATTCAAATGAAGCGCATAATCGTTTCATTGATGACGTGGGTGTTTTTCCCGTTATCAATGGCACAAACAACGTTGGCTATTGATTCAGCCATCGAGGTAAGCCTAAGTTTTGAGCAGGCTAAAATGATATTGCTCAAAGCGAACATCACCCTGCTGTCCAGCTATTACGATGTTGAGGCTGCCG
>JAYUHI010000506.1:0-7308 GCA_043767095.1 Bacteroidota bacterium | reverse complement strand
CCTTATAGGGTTTCACGAATTTAGCCTCATATTGCATAGTAACCCCCTTTTTTTGAACTACCCTTGAAAACTATTTTCTTTTCTTTTCTTAATTTTCTTATCCACTTTTCTAATGTATCGAAAGGAACGTTCAAAATTTTTGCTAAATCGGCTGTTCGTTTTCCAGGATTACCCTTGATTGTTTCCAGGAGATTATTTACTCCGCCATTTACTCCGCCATTTACTCCGCCATTTACTCCGCCAGCCATATTTACCCCCAAAGGCACTTCCACAACAAATAAGTCCTCCTCCTTAAAAACCGGAACTGTCCCCGCATATTGCTTGAGATACTTATACACGTTCCGGATTCCAGTTCCCAAATCTTCAGCCCTGTTCATCTGAACGAAGAACTTGGCAAGGTGTGGATTCTTTGGAAACGGCTCGAAGTTGCCGGGTTCGAGCGTTCTGTAAAAGTGTGGTTTATTGGCATTGCGTGTAACCACCTTATCACGGTAAATGACCAGGGTTGCGGGATGCGCATTGGTGTACTCCCGGTGGATGAGGAAATTGGAAATGATTTCCCTGAAAATCCAATCACGAAGGGAAAGGCGACTGTCGCCTTCCAGGTAAAATTTATCGGGCAGATACTTGGCTATGAAATTCATCAGTCGTTCATAGGCCGTAATTAGGTTACATCCAATGTATTCGCGGTCATCATACCGGTCAAGATCATCACGCCTCAGCAGGGCATCAATTTTGTAATGTGGCAAAGCACTTTGAATAATTTCTTCTCTTCCAAAAAGCATCAATGCGGCAAGTGTAAATCCTTTCTCTCCGTTCTTCACATCCGTGCGGTATAATCCGGCTGATTGAAAGAATTCATCATCGGATAAAACAAGCCAGGGATGATTCGGATTCCTGGCTCGTATTAATGCTTTGGATTTTTCAACAATACCTTCTGCAAAATGCGATCTGTTAAGGTATGGATAGATGGTACCTTCCGTAAAGAAAGACCTTTTACGAAGATACATTTCGCTGATCTGATGATCGGATCTTACTAAAAAATCTCCCTCTGTACTGCGATCGAAAACTTTACCGTTTGTTTTGTGTACTTGCGAACTTGCCGGTACAAATATATGAATGAGCTTCTTCTCTTTATAGTCAACTACCGAAGGGTGCAACAAAAAAACGGGTTCTATTTTTTCCGGGTTGTTGCTGAGGTCCGCAAACTGTTTGCTTAATTCCTCCGCTTGTTCCTCATCAACCCCAACAACATTTATATTGTCATCCACACCCAACAAAATCGTTCCTCCATTGCGATTTAGGAAAGCACAAACAGTCTCAAAAAGGTTTTTAGGCAGATTCTTCTCAGCCCGTTTAAATTCAACGGTAATGCCTTCTCCTTTTTCCAGAGTTAGTTGTATTTCCTGCTCAGTCATTCTTTTCGTCACAGCCTTGAACCAGAAATTTGGAATCTGAAATCATATAACATTTCCCCATATCAACAAAGTTCTTTCAAACCGCTCCCTGGATTTATCAAACGCTTCATGGCTTATAACTTCCGTTTTAATATTTCGATTAAGGAGCCCCTTGGCTTTTCCTTCTCTGCCCTTGTTGGTGCCTGCCTGTCGGCTGCCTGTCGGCAGACAGGTTCTTCACCAACAAGGATTTTGTACGTGGAAATTCTTTCCATCTATATGAACTAAAAAATCCCAGTCCTTTTCATTTTTCAAATAAAACCGGGCGCTCAAATATTTATACTCTTCCGGGGTATTGGCACAAGCCAGCCCTCACTGGATTATTATGCAAATAATCCAACTTCTGTTCCATGACATTTTTAATCCACAAAGGAATGCTTAATGAATTTCTAATCATACCTGATATTTCCTGTCCTTCGCGGTAATCAATAATTCCACTTGCACCATAGATGACTCATTTCGCAAATGCCCAACGTTTTAGCATGGGCGCGATAATTATTAGAACAAAGGGTAAAAACAATATTTTTCATTCAAGGTAATTATGAAACGCGTCAATTAAATATCAATTAGCGAAAGTATTTTATTGCCAAGTACGCTAAATGTATTAATTTTATTGCAAAGTAATTAAAAAAATCGCAGTTCAAGTGGATATTACAGATGCTAACTTGGTTGGGGCAACATGGCTGGCAGCCAAACTAAAGCTCAGGTCTTACTCAATAACCCATCAATCCTTTTTGGGTACAAGATTAAAAAAAGCAGAGGACGACCGGGGCTGTATTACTGAGATTTTTCCGCCTTTATACGCGCCAGGAAATTCCATCCCTGACCATATAGCTTTTCTTATCAAATACGATGACCTGAACCTGGACTTTTTAAAAGCGGTGTTCAGGCAAATTGACCCACAAGAGGTTGCTGCTTTTATAAACCTAAAACCCTTAGGAATTTATGAAAGAAAGATTGGCTTCCTATTCGAGTTTCTTACAGGCCAGCAAATCCCTGTTCCCAACCGACCGAAAAGTAACTATGTAAATCTGCTTGACGAAAAGCGATATTTAACCGGCAAGGCATCAAAAAACCAGCGCTGGCTCATCAATGATAACTTATTGGGAAGCCCGGCATTTTGCCCAACGGTTAGGAGAACAACAATTCTACATAAGTTATTACAGGAAGACTTCCCAAAACTTTTCCGGGATATGGCTGGTGAATTTCCACCTGAAATATTTCAACGTGCGGTAAATTATCTCTATACCAAAGAAACACGGTCATCCTACCAAATTGAAAATGAAAAGCCAACGCCCGGCCGGGTTGAACGTTTTGTGCAGTTGCTGGTTAGGGCCGGAGAGCAACCCTTAGGTGACCTTTTAAGCGAAACAAACCTGACGAGGCTGCAAAACGAAATTGTTGATGCCCGCTTTGCAGCAAGCGGTTTCCGCAATTTCCAAAATTACGTTGGGCAAACCACGGCCGGCTACAAACAGCTAATTCATTATATCTGTCCGCCACCGGAGTTTACAAACGCATTGATGCAGGGATTGTCTGCTTCAGCCTCTAAAATGGAAAGCACCCCACCAATAGTACGAGCAGCCGTTGCTGCCTTTGGGTTTGTATTCATTCACCCATTTGAAGATGGCAACGGCAGATTGCATCGCTTCCTCATTCATGATATGCTTGTGCGGTCTGGCCTAGTATCGAAAGGAATGATTATACCGGTATCAGCACACATGGTATCGAACCTTCGGGAATACGACATGGCGCTGGAGACCTTTTCTAAACCATTGCAGGAAAAAATCCGCTATGACGTTCACGATGATTATTCATTAACCGTAACCAATGCAGCCGAAGTAGAAGGCTACTATCAATATCCTGACATGACACCTTTGTGTATATACCTGGGAAACACCATGAAGGCTACTATTGTTGAGGATATGCGAGACGAAATGACGTTTCTGCTCAAGTATGATGAGGCAAAGTCTGAAATGCGTGAAATTGTAGATATGCCCGACAAAGACATTGATCTCCTGATCAAATTGCTGCACCAAAACCAGGGAATGTTGGCCAGCCGGAAGAGAAAACTCTTTGATAAACTTACTGAGACAGAAATCTCCAGAATGGAAAAGTCCTTTCGGGAAATATTTATGAGTAAACCTGGAGACGCAGCAAATCCCGAATCATTATAATTTCGGAGGGCGGATGAGCTATACTAAGTTAATCTCGGGATGAGCTTATCTGCTAAAGCTGATAATGAATCATTAAAATCCGGATTTGTCTGCAATGCCAAACTTGGCGCAAGTGTTGTGTGCAGGAATTGCGCGCAGATCACTTGTGCCTTCTAAATAAAACTAATATCAACCTTATCCTTAACCGGGCACAAGTGAGCACCGCTCAAACCAAACACACAACACTTGCGCCATCTAATGCAAACGCGCGCTAACCGAACCATTCTGATTGTAGGTTCACATTTTCAAGGATGTTCCCTTTTTTATGTGCGCCTCTATTTGTTGAGCCATATCATTAAAGAAGATTTTATATTGCTCTATTGATACAATGAACTTAGGATTGAGTTGCTGGAATTCTTCTACTTCAGGTTGGGTAAAGGTAATGTTCTTAAGAATTTTAGCAATCTTTTTAGGCGTTACCTCTCTTGATAAGAAGTTGGCCTGTCTAAGCATTACATCCAGGTTGCAATGGCCTTCTTTTGTTAAAATTAAAATATCATAATAGTCCCTTATTTTTCTGCGTCTTGTTATTACATACATTTTTGAGCCTGCAAGTACATTCAGTTCAGCCACATGAATGTTCCCCATCAGGTGTTTTGGTTGGATGGGCGGCTTCTGCAAATCTGTATGATAAAAAGTGATACGTACCCCTGGCCTGGTGACGTAAAAATTGACTTGAGAAAAACCTAAATGGTTACACTCTACTTCTCCAAATTTGTTTTTCAGTTCTTCATGCAAAGACTTGGCATCAACCGCATGCTGAGCCTTATTTGAATCAGGAACCCATTTACAAAAGTCAAGGTCTTCGCTTAACCGGTGATTTATAGTTATTGCAAGAGCAGTTCCGCCAATGAGTTGATAATCTCGAAGGATTTCAATTTGAGACAAGGATTCAATGATTTGTTCCGCAGCCTGGCTCAGACCTGACATTAAAAACTGAGTTTTCCTTCCATATGAAGTTTATGGAATTTCCGGTAATGGAGTTTTACAAATTTTTCAGGTTCCTGTGCATTGAAAATATGTTTTGCAGCCCACAGGTTAGCATCATGAAACCAGTCATCCTGAATTACGACATGCTCTTGCCATACAGCTTTAATTTGATCTAAATTAAAGATATGAAGTAGTTTGAGCTTGTCTTCTGGTTTAGCGCGTAATAGGGCACCTTCAATGATAATGTGATCAGGGGCAGCGTGCCATTTTTCCTTTGGAAAAGACTGAAATGCCCATGGCCCGATCTTCCGGATCAGTTCCTGTTTTAATTTTTCCCTGCTATCGTTAAACTGGCTCTCCATTGTTGGAGAACAAATTTACACCTGATTAGTTTGAAATGAAAGCACTATTTGTGTAACCAGGAAGCAAATGTTGGGGCTGCATTCGTGTACTGATTTGGATACGATAATACCAAGCCTGGCATTGATTTTATTGGGCAGGGTTTCCAGTAGCTCTATGGCATTGTCAATGCCCACGGATTCCCCCTCATCATTTTTACCAACAAATAATTTTCCTCCCTCCGAATTGGCAAACGCACATATTACTCTAAGAAAATCATCTTTCCACTCACGCTTATATTCTATGTAGTCTGTTTCTGGCACGATTAGTTATTCCATTATACATTACTCAAGTTGTACATCATAACTCCTGCAACGCTACCATTTTACTAAATGATCCAGACTGATTGAGTAATGAGCCAAAATCACCTTCATCCGTTATTGAGCCTTCACTCATCAACACAATTCTGTCCGCATTTTTTACTGTGGCCAACCGGTGGGCAATAATTAAAATAGTATAGTGTCCTTTCAGCGTGTCAATATTTTCCTGTATGGCAAGTTCCGTTTCGGAATCAAGGGATGAAGTGGCCTCATCCATAATCAGCACATCCACCTCTTTATAAAGTTCGCGTGCAATGGAGAGTCGTTGCTTTTGTCCTCCGCTTACCATTACGCCCCCGGTGCCAAGCTGCGCGTTCTCCTGCTTTGGAAGCTCGCGAACAAAACCGCCAATGGCTGCTTTTTCAAGCGCCTCCCAGAAGCGTGCTTTGTTAGCAACCGTGGACTCCGCCCAAAAGGTTACATTATTAAATACGCTGTCGTTGAAGATTACAGGCTCTTGTGTGATGTAACCAATGCGTTGCTGCCACGAGGGAATGAAAATTTCGGAGGAGGATCGCCCGTCTATGTGCATCTCCCCATTGGTTACAGGCATCAGGCCGGCCAGCAGGTTTACGAGTGTGGTTTTGCCACTGCCGCTTTCACCTACAAAGGCAACAGTTTCGTTTTTATTGATCCGCAAGTTAATGTTATGTAGAACAGCTTTCTCACCATATGAAAAACTTACTTTGTATAGTTCAATGGATGAGGTAAAAGATTCTATTTTTTGGCTGCCATACTTTTCCTGCCCGGCATTGAGCTCACGCATAAATGAGGTCATGCTTTCCAAAGCACCGGAGGCATTTAAAAAACCATTCCAGTTGGTTTGCAAATTCATGAGAAAGTTAAGGGAGCGGTAAAAAAACATGAGGCTGAGAATAATCAAACCCATGTTTTGTGAAAAATAAGTAACCTGCACCATAATTACCCCTACCACCACCAACACTACAAGTGGCTCGCGTGCAGCCGAGAGGATTCCTCCGTAGTAACCCATCTTACGGTTGCTCTCTTCAATCTTCCGGATATATTCTTTTAGTTTTTTTGAAAAGTTGCCAATCAGGCCGGTGGCTTTTAAATATTTAAAATAGGCCACCAGTTGGATAAGCAACCCTTGAAAAATGTGTCCATCGTGGCTAATTTTTTTAGAAGCGGTTTTGGTGCGCTTATACACCTGGCGGAACGCAGCGTTGGATAGCAAACCTCCAATAGCCACCAGCAAGGCAAACTCGGGGTTGGATAAAATGGCAAGCGCAACATATACCAACACCATAACCACCGACTGTACGGTGGCCATGTAACTTTGATAGGCCATAGCCACCCGGCCAACTTCTCCACTTAATGTGTTTTGTATACGTCCGCTGTCGGCCAGCACAAAGGATTTGTAATTGTAGTTGCTGAGTTTGTTTACGTTATCGAAGCGTAACTTTTTAATGAAAAGCTGGCGCACGGTAACTTTATAATACACCTCAATAAATCTGGCTATGCCTTTTAAGGAAAAGAAAAACAAAATAACAAGCAGAACGGATTGAAGGGTAAGGGTGATGCCCATCCTTTCCAGGCCATCCACCAAAAACCGGAGATTGCCTAACCCCCCGGCTTCCACTTGTCCTGCGCCATCGGCCACCTGGAGCAACGGCAAGAACATAGCGAGACCAAATCCATCGAGCACGCCTACCATCAGGCTCAGGAGCAGGCTGATAAAAAGCCTATACCTGAGGTGGGAGTAGAAGTAAGAAAAGTGGGTGAAATACTTCTTAATGAAGGCTTTGAGGAATTCCAAGGTTTTTTATCTAAGTCTTGCCGGCTTTTGCCGCAACGCAAATTTAAAAGATTTTGAGGGAGATTTACTTTTTGGAGATGAGGTGATCAATAGAACGCTGATGACACTCCTGCGGGGCTGACTAAAAAGTACTTTGCTTGTCAGGTTGAGCTTGTCGAAACCTCTCTCTGGGTTTAAATTAGCCTTCGACAGGCTCAGGCTGACACCTG
>JAYUHI010000505.1:0-7348 GCA_043767095.1 Bacteroidota bacterium | reverse complement strand
CGTATGGCGAATATACCAAGGAAAAGGCTGATTAAACTGGTTGCCAATACAATGGAATATCCCATCGAAGGCTTGAGCATGGACGGATAACTTTTTCTGTACCAAAACAGGTGGAGCACAAAAACCATCAGGATAATATCTTTGGTGAACGATTCCCAGGGCGTGAGTTTTATGGCATCGCCAAAACAACCACAATCGGTAACCTTGTTAAAATAGGCGGAGTAGAAAGTTAGGATGGTGAAGAAAATCATCAATCCCAGTAACACCCAGGTGGTGAGGTTCATCCGGTAATATATTAGAATGGCAATGCCCAGCACCACTTCCAGCACAATCATAACCATCCCGATTTCCAAAGCCCAGGGCACAAAATAGTGAAACAGCGAACCGATGTCTTCGGCAAAGACCTCAAAGTATTCCTCCAGTTTTATCTGTGTGCCAATGGGGTCATTCAATTTTATTAACCCTGAGAAGATAAAAAGCCCGCCCACAAAAATCCTGGAAAATAGGTCTATGTATTTTTTCATTTTATGCTGATATTGGAAGAATTAGTTTTTATACTGATGGTGCAAAGTAAATTATTTTCGCCCAACAAAACATTGAATGTTCGTGGAAGGCTGGTTGACCTCAGCATGCCAAAGGTGATGGGCATTGTGAACATGACTCCCGATAGCTTTTATGAAGGCTCAAGGTTTTCGGAAAGTTCTGTTTTAAAGCACGTTGAAATAATGTTGAGTGATGGTGCCGATTTCATTGACGTGGGCGGCTATTCCTCGCGGTCTGGCGCTGAAGATATTTCAGAGGTTGAAGAACTAAATCGCATTATTCCGGTGATCAAATCCATTCAAAAATCTTTTCCTGAAACAATAATCGCCATCGACACATTTAGAAGTGAAGCGGCCCGCCAGGCCATTGAGGAGGGGGCAGCCATGGTAAACGATATTTCCGCAGGAAGCTTAGATAAGAAAATGTTAGGAATGGTTGGCCAGGCCGGTGTTCCTTACATTATAATGCACATGCGTGGCACACCCCAAACGATGAATCAACATACCGATTATGAAAACCTGATCAAGGATTTGATAGACTACTTTCATAAGAAAATATTCAAAGCCCAGGAGGCTGGCATAAAAGATATAATCATTGACCCTGGGTTTGGCTTTGCTAAAACAGTTCAACAAAATTTTGAGTTACTCAGGCAGTTAAATCATTTTGAAATTTTGGGTAAGCCTTTGTTGGTGGGCCTTTCCAGGAAATCCATGATTTGGAAAACTTTGGCGGTTTCAGCTGATGAAGCACTGAACGGAACCACAGCCATGAACACTTTTGCTTTGATGCAGGGGGCCAGCATTCTCAGAGTTCATGACGTGAAGGAAGCAGTCGAGTGTATTAAACTTATTCAGGAAATAAACTTATCTAAATGAAAAAAACTATCATCCTTATTTTTTTGGTTGCCTTTGGCCTTGCGAGCGTTGCACAATTGAAACGAAATTTGCGCCCCGCTGATGTTTACCGCTTAAAAAGCATTGGCGATCCGCAATTGTCGCACGAAGGAAATTGGGTGGCCTATGTTTTATCCACAGTAGATTCTGCAAAAGACAAACGCAACTCAGATTTATGGATGACGAGTTGGGATGGAACACAAACACTGCAACTCACCCACACACCCGATGGTGAAGGTTCTCCCCGATGGAGCCCCGATGGAAAACTTCTGTCCTTTGTTTCATCGCGCAATGGTTTAACCCGGTCGCAGGTTTGGGTAATGGACAGAAGGGGAGGGGAAGCAAAAAAACTTACCGACTTGAAAGGCGATATCCAGAATTATTACTGGTCGCCAGATTCCAAAAAGATTTTGTTTGTGCTTCAGGATTTGGAACGGCCTGATTCGTTGAAAGACAAAACCAAAAATCCATACGTAATTGACCGCGTTCATTTTAAGCAAGATGTGGTCGGATATATTCAGCCTCTTTTCAATCATTTGTATTTGTACGATATCGAAGCTAAAAAATTAGATACACTCACGTCAGGCAAGTACAATGAAGGATCGCCCGCGTGGAGCCCCGATGGTTCTCAAATTGCTTTCGTAAGCAACAGAACTACTGACCCTGACCGGAACGATAACACGGATTTATGGGTGATGGAAGCCAAAAAAAATGCGAAGGCCAAGCAACTTACTACCTGGGCTGGTTCTGACGACACGCCTGTCTGGAGCCCCGATGGAAAATCCATTGCCTATTTAAGATCAACGGCTGCCGATAATTTTATAATGTACGATCAATCGGTGCTTGGTGTAATCAACACCCAGTCCGGGGATTCAAAACTCTTAACCCTTTCATTAGACCGGCCTGTTAGTTCTCCGAAATGGAATGATAATAATTCAATAGTTGTGCTGGTGAGTGACGACCGGAAAGATTATCCTGCCCTGGTTTCGGTGAACAATGGATCATTGACCAGGCTGGCTGAGGGCAACAAAAGTGTATCATCGATAACCAAACACGCTTCGGGCAGTTGGATGACTATGGTGAGCGAGCCCCAATTACCTTACGAAGTGTTTGCATTAGAGTCTGGATCATTTCGCAGGATCACCAATCAACATGCAGACTTTCTGGCGCCACTTCAATTGTCTTCCGTGGAAGGGTTCACTTCCAAAAGCAAGGATGGAACATTGGTGTCCAATCTTCTTTTTCTACCACCCGGTGCAAAAGCCAATCAAAAACTTCCAACCATATTTTTTATTCATGGTGGCCCGGTTGGGCAAGATGAATACGCGTTTGACCTAAGCCGGCAGATGTTGGCTGCGGCAGGTTATGCTGTGGTGGCGGTGAACTATCGCGGCAGCAGCGGGCGCGGCCTTGCGTTTTGCAAAGCTATTTATGCCGATTGGGGGAATAAGGAAGTGATGGATATTCTGGGCGCTGCCGATCATGTGGTCAATACCGGAATGGCAGATGCGGCCAACCTCGCCATCGGTGGCTGGAGTTATGGGGGAATCTTAACAAATTATTCCATTGCCACTGACCCAACGCGTTTCAAAGCAGCCGCAAGCGGAGCAGGAAGTTCGTTGCAACTTTCATTGTTTGGAGTGGATCAGTACATCAATCAATTCGAAAATGAAATCGGATACCCCTGGAAGAATGTGGATAAGTATCTTAAACTGTCGTATCCGTTTTTAAAAGCCGATAAAATCAAAACACCAACTTTATTCCTAACCGGTGAGAAAGACTTTAATGTGCCGGCCATTGGCAGTGAGCAAATGTATCAGGCGTTGAAATTGGTAGGTACGCCAACGCAACTCATCGTTTATCCAGGCCAGTATCACGGAATCGTTACCCCGAGCTACCAGAAAGACCGGTTCACTCGCTACATCGATTGGTTTGGTAAATACTTAAAGAATACCTCCGCGATTAAAGTGGACAAGGAGATTAAGTAGAATGAAGAATATTTGAATAAATTTCTCCTTGCTGAGCCTGCTTGCTTCTAAACCTCCAAGGTTTTAGAAACCTTGGAGGTTTCCACGGAGCACTTACCACTTACCACTTACCTCTTACCACTTACTTCTCCTCCTTCTTCTTAAAATCAATTGATGTTGAGTTAACACAATACCTCTTCCCTGTAAGCGTTGGGCCATCATCGAAAATATGCCCCAGGTGCGAATCACATTTCGCGCAAACTATTTCTATGCGAACCATTCCAAAAGAGCTATCCTTGATTTGTTTAATCTTCCCGCCCGCAATTTCCCTGTCAAAACTTGGCCAGCCGCAGTCGGAATCAAATTTCATGTCCGATGAGAAAAGTTCTGCACCGCAGCCGGAACACAGATACATGCCCTTTTCTTTATGCAAATAATACTTGCCTTTAAATGCGTAGTCGGTGCCCTTCTCGCGCAGCACGTGATATTGCTCTGCTGTCAGGGTCTTTCTCCATTCCTCATCGGTTTTGAATACATTTTTAGTTTCTTCCATAGTTTTCTCTTTCGGTTTTGTTTTATCCTGGCTGTTGCCGGAACAGGCCAGCAATAGAAATGTGAGCAGGGTAAGGAGTTTAACGGAGGTAGTTTTCATTTTTTGATATTTCTTAATCTTAAAGATAAACAATAGACGGTTCTGTTTGGTTTAAAGATACATGTGCTTTGTCAATCCTCCGACAAATAGCGTTAATTGTATAAATTTGGCGGACTAACTATTTTATCGCCATGGACAAAAAGAGCAGAAAATTCCTTTTCGATTATCTGAACAATGCATCGCCTACAGGTTTTGAATTTACAGGTCAGCAAATCTGGCTGGATTACATGAAGCCTTACATGGATGATTATATGGTGGATGTTTACGGCTCGGCTGTAGGGATAATCAATCCGAAAGGAAAATACAAAGTGGTTATCGAGGCTCATGCCGATGAAATTTCGTGGTTCGTGAATTACATCACCGATGAAGGCTACATTTATGTTCGAAGGAACGGTGGCTCCGATCATCAGATCGCCCCGTCCATGCGGGTAAATATTCACACCACAAAAGGAGTAGTGAAAGGAGTATTCGGCTGGCCGGCCATTCACGTTCGCGATGCGGCCAAAGAAGAAACGCCAACCCTGAAAAATATTTTTATTGATATCGGGGCAGAAAACAAGAAGGAAGTGGATTCCCTTGGCGTTCATGTTGGGTGTGTGATCACCTTTGAAGATGAATTGATTGAACTCAACAAGAAGTATCTTGTCGGTCGCGCACTCGACAATAGAATGGGAGGCTTCATGATTGCCGAAGTATCCCGCAGGCTTCAGGAGAACAAAAAGAAATTGCCGTTCTGCCTGTATGTGGTGAATGCTGTTCAGGAGGAAATTGGACTGCGCGGTGCCGAAATGATTTCGAGACGCTTAAAACCCGACCTGGCCATTTGCACTGATGTCACTCACGACACGCAGTCTCCTATGTATAATAAAAAGGAGAGCGGCAACCTGAAATGTGGCCTTGGCCCGGTAGTTTGCTATGGCCCTGCCGTTCAGAACAATGTTCTAAAGATGATTCTGGGAGTTGCACAAAAGAAGAAAATTGCCTTCCAGCGGCAGGCAGTATCCCGGTCAACCGGAACGGATACTGATTCTTTTGCTTACTCAGCTGAGGGAGTTGCCTCTGCCCTTATTTCGTTGCCATTAAAATATATGCACACAACTGTGGAAACAGTGCATAAAGATGATGTTGAAAATGTAATCAACCTGATCTACGAGGTTTTATTGGCCGTTAAACCCGGAACGGATTTCCGGTACATTAAGTAATCCGCGCCTAAATCTTACATTGATAATGTAAAGGGCTTATTGGGTTTATCCGTCCTGATTGGGAGCTGTAAGTTTGCCTTCTCAAACAACAGAAAACCCAATGAAAAAAAATGCCTTAGTCTTTGTTTTTGCTTTTACTTTATTGATAGGTGAGACTGCTTCAGCTCAGGAGCGTACGATTCACGAAGTTTATTCAATGATGGTGTTTAACTTCACCAAGTATGTTCAATGGCCTGATCATTCCGCTTCTGGCGAGTTTGTAATCGGGGTGATTGGAAACAACGATGTTTACAAAACCCTTTCCGATTGGTATGGTGGCAAGCCGCGCGGGAACAAAACGTATGTAATTAAGAAATTCAATACGGCTGCCGAAGTGTCTGATTGCAATGTGATTTTTATTGATAAATCGAAAAGTGGCGAGTTTGATGGTGTTAAAACCAAAATTAGCGGCAAGGGAACCTTACTCATTACTGATAAAAACGGCTTGGGCGCAAAAGGCAGCGGCATTAATTTCAAGACGGTTGATGACAAGTTGAAGTTTGAGCTGAACCAAAAAGCTGTGGAGAGTGCCAACCTGAAAGTGTCGAGTTCACTCGCTTCCATGGCCATACTGATCTAAGCTAACCATGTAAGGAAATACTACCGGGTGGGTTAAGACATCCGGTTTTTACATTTATATTGGCGTGGTAATTTGATAAGTAGCAGATGATGAAAAAATATACGGTGTCCTTCCTTTTCGGTCTTTTTTCAATAGCTCCATGCTTCAGCCAGGAAGAAAAACCTATCCATGAACTACATTCCGCAATGCTGTTTAACTTCATCAAGTACACCCAATGGCCGAATGAAGCCGAAGCCGGTGATTTTGTTGTAGGTATTTTGGGTGAAGACGATGTTTTTAACACGATGAAAGCCCGCTATGACGGCAAGCCAAAGGGTATTAAGAAATATGTCGTGAAAAAACTGACGAGTGCAGCCGAGGCAGCCAGTTGCCAGGTGGTTTACCTGGGGAAATCAAAAAACAAGGAGTTTGAAAGCCTTAAAACTGCTGTGGCAGGAAAAGCTATTCTTACCGTTACCGATAGCGCCAACCTTGGTCAAAAAGGGAGTTGTATAAATTTTAAAGTGATTGATGATAAACTGAAGTATGAACTGAACAATGCATCCATTACCGGTGCCAGCCTTAAAGTTTCCAGCCAGCTTTCGAGCATGGCTATCATCATCTGATCAGATTACTTTAAATCCAACAGCCTTCAGGTCTTCCCAATATCGTGGGTAAGATTTATTCACCACACTGCGGTCATCGAATTCCAAATTGAAATGAGTGGCCAGGGGAGCGAGTCCCATTGCCATCCGATGGTCATGGTAAGTAGAGAACGCATAGCGGGTTTTCCAGTCTCCCTTCGCGGGGATCAGTTGCCAATGCCCTGGTTTAGTCTCATTAAGTTGAGCCCCGATTTTACCAAGCTCAGTCTGCAGGGCAAAAATCCGGTCGGTTTCTTTTATCCGTAAACTCTCCAGTCCGGTAAAGTAGCCCTCAATTCCTTTTACTGCGCAAAGGGGAATTATCGTCTGCGCAAGATCTGGGCAATCGATAAAATTCCAATCCAATGTTGATGCACTTTCCCGTTTGGTCAGTTTCAAATATCCTTTCTGAACTTCTGCATGAACACCAATTAGTTTTCCGATGTCCATCATCACCTGGTCGCCCTGGGTGGATGATTCAAATGATCCATTTAATAATATTTCACTCTCAGATGCCAGCGCACAGAAGCTAAACCAATAACTGGCAGCCGACCAGTCGGGTTCTATGGTATACGTAATTGAATGTAGCCCCCCTGCCCGCACTTCGATTGTGTTGCCTTGAAACTGGCTTCTGCCCCCGAACGCTTTCAGCAACAGTTCTGTCATTATTATATAGGGCCGGCTGGCAATGTGACCCTCCAGTTCAATGGTTAGCCCATCCGGCAAGGCTGGCCCAATCATCATCAAAGCCGAAATAAACTGGCTGCTCAGATTGCCCGGCACTTTTACCCGGTTGTTCTTTTGGCCAGCGAAACCTTTAATTTCGATGGGCGGGTAGCCTTCTTTTTC
>JAYUHI010000504.1:0-7375 GCA_043767095.1 Bacteroidota bacterium | reverse complement strand
CGTTACCTTTTGATGTGAAAAACCTGGCTGCTACCGTGGATGAACCTACCTATGTGAAATTGAAGAATGTTAACCTGGAGAATGGAATTATCGAAGTGAAAATGTTGAGTAAGATTCAAGACCCATAACCTTTCGGGGGGCTCAGGGATTTATTGGACTTGCCTTTAGAATCGCTGAACAAGACTCAGCATTTGAATCTGTTTACCTCAGGCCGAAGGTGGGACGATCAGAAAATCAATTTGCCAGAAACCATGTTGTCCAATATTTTTCATATCCGGATTACAAGTTTGATCGTTTGCGAAAGGAATCTCCAGGTTTGTACGAGACAATATGCCGATGTTGGGTTAGACGAATGGATAACCTTTCGTGTTGAGCTTGAGGGTAGTAAAGCAAGGGTTTTTATTAATGATCAGAAGTTTCCTTCGTTCATAGTAGAGAAGATGAAAGGATTCACAATGAATGGATCAATAGCCCTCTGGGTAGATATTGGGACGGTCGGATATTTCAAGGATCTAAAGATTACAAAGCGTTGATATTGTGTACCCACGTATCTGCAACAAACCAAACTAAAGCACGGCCAATTTGGATGGAATAGTAGTCGCACAGTCATCCGGCATTTGTTATCTCCGGACATATTTTTTATCGAAAGAATAAATCAGGCTCACATTCCAATCAAAATCCTTCGAGGGTATATCAGACTGGATGGCTTTGTTCACGATGTTTGAAATGGAAAGCGGAAAGTTTCTCATGGCCAGCGTGAGTGTGTACGTTGCATAGAATCCGTCAACATCATCTGTTTTCAAATAAAAGACCTGGGGATTAAACCGTATAAATATCTTATCAGGTAGTTTGATATTTGAAAAATGACTTCTTAATCCAATGAAGTATGTATTTCGTGTCGCATCGCTTTGAAATCCATGACCTTGCAGATAATTTAAGCCAATGCTTACATTTTTTGAGAGCCAATAATTGGGTGTAAGCTCCATAGCTAAAAATCGCAATGAGATAAGAGCATCTTTTGTTCCGGTATTTTGTAGTTACGGTTTCTGTCCTGAAGACTATGGCAGGAATGTGCCCACCAAACGTAAACTGAAACTTATCTCTATCGATGAATTTGTACCGGTAGATGAAGATGAATGACCAGGGCTTCCCCTCCAGGGCAAACCGAAACTGCGGTTCAAAGCTTAGCCTTTTGTTTCCAACAGCCACATCCAATATCGCAGCAGGCTTGCCCAATGAAAACGAGGGTATGAACGAAAACCCATTGTGTGTAACACTTAAGGAACTTCTAAAAAATAAAGTACTGTCGCCCTTTTGAGCGAAGGCAGAGAGAGTAAAAATTGAAAGAAATAGAAATAGAATTACCCTGTATGCTTTGGTTTTAAGGTAAGCATTATCCCGTTGCATGGTAGTTTGGTGATGTTTACTGAATACAAAGGAATTGAATTATTATGGCTCATTTGAATTTCAAAGTAGCATTGGTAGTCTCACCCAGAATCGAACTGGGATCAAGAGTTTAGGAAACTCCTATTCTATCCGTTGAACTATGAGACCAGAAAGCCTTAGAAAAGGATTTTAGATTATCAACATAGCATCGCCATACGATAAAAACTTGTACTTCTCTTTTTTGGCGACTTGATACGCTTGCATGATCTGGTCATAACCCCCAAAAGCGCAGGCCATCATCATCAGGGTAGATTCTGGCTGTTGAAAGTTTGTGATCATGGCATTGCAAATCTTAAATTCATATGGCGGAAAAATAAAACGATCTGTCCAGCCAGAGCGTTCTTTCAACCGGTTGTTGGCAGACACGGCCGACTCCAGGGCACGCATGGCTGTGGTGCCCACCGCGCACACTTTGTTCTTATTATCCAGGGCCTTGTTGACCATATTAACGGCAGGCGTTGGCACGATGTAGTTTTCGGAATCCATTTTATGCTTGGTAAGATCCTCAACATCAACAGGCCGGAAAGTGCCCAGCCCGATGTGAAGGGTAACATAACCCATTTCCACTCCTTTCAATTGAAGACGCTTTAACAATTGCCGTGTAAAGTGAAGGCCCGCAGTTGGTGCTGAAACCGCTCCTTTGTTTTTAGCATAAATAGTTTGAAACCGCTCCTTGTCGGCTGGCTCAACTTTTCTTTTAATGTATTTGGGGAGCGGGGTTTCGCCCAGGGTTTCAACCACTCTGCCAAACGCTTCGGAATCGCCTTCAAATAAAAAGCGAATCGTTCTTCCGCGCGAGGTAGTGTTATCAATTACTTCGGCCACCAGGTCGCCCTCGCCAAAATATAATTTATTGCCCACGCGGATTTTTCTGGCCGGATCGACCAACACATCCCACAGATTCATTTCAGCGTTCAACTCACGCAACAGAAAAACTTCAATTTTCGCTCCTGTCTTTTCTTTCCGGCCATACAGACGGGCAGGAAAAACCATAGTATCGTTGGCGATCATGACATCGCCCTCATCAAAATAATTGACGATGTCTTTGAATACTTTGTGCTCAATCTTACCGGAGCTTTTATGCACCACCATCAACCGGGCGTCATCGCGGTTTTCGGCTGGGTGGTTGGCAATAAGATTTTGGGGGAGGTCGAATTTAAATTCTGATAATTTCATAAGCTTACGGGCTTCGTCACTCCTGGCGTGACTATTTATTTTTACTTGAATGCCTATTGGCAGAAAGGCCGCAAAAATACAGATTTGTTTGAATTATCCTCGAAAAATGGAAGGGGCTTAGAAATAAAGATTACGCAATGTTTCCAGGCGTTCTAACCGGCAGGGATAACTAACAAGTCAGCGGCCACTCAAGATAATGCCAATCGAAAATTCAAGTCCGGTAAAATCAACTTTGGCGTTCGGCACGTCCACCGGCACTGGAGTTAATGAAATATTGCCGCCCAAATTTCCACCGGAATAGGATCCGCTGAGCGGGATTTTGGATGACCCCATCAAATAATTGGTCTCAAACGACAGACCCCACTGGCGGGTGACATTAAAGGTCAATTCCAATCCGGCATGATAACCGAAGCCCGGTTTATTTTTGAATTCCAGGCTGGCATTGGCCACATCCCAATTCTCATAAGTTCGAATGGCTTTATCGATGTTTCCGTAATTTAATTTTTGTGCGAAAGAATAAAAGGCAAAGCCGCCAACCTTGATATCGAACTCGGCTTTTTTGTTTTTGAACTGAAATACTAATTCGCCAGGAACAAAAATTGTAAATCCAGCCCCTGTCATGGGCAATTTACTTTTAAAGGGAACATCAATAATATTCAACCCCGCCATCCGGTAAAGGGAAGCACCTGTTTCCAATGCCATGAACTTATTGAGGTCAACGCCAAGCCCGCGAATTGAAAACGGGCTGATGGGTGTTGAGAAGTAACCGTTTCTGGGAATGAAATAGGAGAATGAGAGGCCAACTTGTTGTGCATTGATTTGAAAGGCACTACACGCCAGAATAAAAACAAATATTTTTTTCATGCTTGGATAATGATTGAAGTTGAACGCTAACGTTTATTGTAATCGTTGAATAGCATCTGCAGGTAGGCTTTACCTTTTGCGAGATCCTTTGCCTGCAAAATACTGTCGGGTATTAAATAGTTTTTAAGATCAAAGTCGTAAACCGATTCGAATGTTGCATCCAGATAACCGAAACCATTGTTGTAAGAATAAACTGCGAATGAAGTGGACTCATCTGAAAGCAAATCCTTACTAAATGCAAAATCATCATTCTTTAAATCGAACTGTCCGAGCAAGGTATTCACTATATCGGTTTGGCTTCCGATTTTATGAATCTGCATGGAAGTATCCACAGCCCCTCCAATCCAGAGCATGGGAATTTTAAATTTGCGCTTATCGTAATTTGGGTTATCCAATGGAAAACGATGACCGTGATCGGCAGTGATTATGATCAACGTATTTTCCCACCACTCTTTTTGTTTGGCAAGATTGATAAACTGACCGAGGCAACTATCGGTGTAGGTGCATGAGTTCAAAAATAAATCTGATTCGTCTTTCTGGCGGGTCTGCCTGAACGGAACATCGAACGGTTCATGGCTGCTGAGGGAAAGCATGGTTTTAAAAAATGGTGTCCCGATGTTTTGGGATGCCGTGTCTGTTTCAATCAACAACCGGTCAAAAACAAATTGATCGTGTACACCCCACTTGCTTGTATTGAGCATTGCATCAAAATCATCATCTTCTGTGATGTGTGAAAAACCAACAATGTTGAGGTACGATTCCATATTGGCAAACCCGATGTCGCCACCATAAACAAAAGAAGTGAGGTAACCTCGCCTGGCCAAAACTTTTGGAAGGCTGGGTAAGCCTTCCGTCTTGTTTGGAAATTTGATGATCGAAGTTTTGGGTTGTGCAGGATAACCGCTCAGGATCGAGACCAAACCTTTATCGGTGCGGTCGCCACTGGCATAGAAATCAGTAAACAAAATACCTTCCCTGCAAAGTTGGTTCAGGTTGGGTGTGATACCCGGCAAGCCTCCCAAAGGCTCAATAATCTTTGATGTAAAACTTTCGAGGATGATCAACAAGATATTAGGCTTCGACTGGTTCAGCACACGAGTCGAGACATTGGATGTTCTCATCAATTTTGAAAATGTTTCCCTCGCTGTGGTTTCATCCAAAAAATCGGATGGGTATTTGAAAGAATTATCAGATACTACGCTTTTTAAAAAATTCCAAACCACATTAATGCCTGCGTGATTAGGAAAAGGATTTGATTTATGAAAGTAAACCACACCTGTGTTGAGGGGCGCCACCCTAAAACTGCTGCGGATGGGAATGAACAACAATGCCACAACCAAAAACATTATGATGCTGTTTCGCCAATGGGCGGATTGAAAGGTTAACCGGTCTAGCACAAATTTCCGGAAAGACCAATGGAGCGATGTGATCAGTAAACCAAAAATCCCGACCAGCAAAAAAAATATTCCTATAGATAAAGAGCTGATCCCTTCAGGTCCGGTGTATAACAGCGGAGTAGTGTCCATGCGGAAGCCCCAATGCCGGTAGAGTTCGAGGTCGGCAACAATAACCACAACAGAGAAGATGGACAGCCCGTAGAAAATTAGAATGATCATCAATCGGATAATTTTTTCGGCTATAAAGAATGATGCCACTAAAGCTAACCCAGGAAGGATCAGCCAATAAGCAGCCATGGCCAAATCCATACGCAGACCTAACCACACGGGCATTAAAATTTCGTAAAGGCTGAGGTCGAGTGTTAATGGGAACTGGTAGAGGAGAAATATAATCCGGGCCAACCCGAAGAATAATACCCAGAGCAAGCCAAGTAAACCAAAAACCTTGAGTCTGTGCTTCATGTCAGTAATTCATAACGATGGTCGTTCTCAAAATGAATCTTGAAACGATGGCAAGATAGGGTAAGGATTTCAAAAAACGCATTACACAAAATGCGTTGCGCGAAATGCGTTACACAAAATGCGTTACACAAAATGCGTTACACATTTTGCGTAATAAACCTGAATACTATTATCACAATCATATCTTTGCAAAAAAGAAAATATGAAGAGAATTGTTTCGATTTTGTTCCTGGCCTGGCTTCTAATAGCCTGTTCAAAACCACCTGCCGATCTGATTATTTCAGGTGGCCCTATTTATACCGTTGATCCTTCCAACCCAACTGCAGAAGCGGTGGCCATCCGGGGTGATTCAATTGTTTTTGTCGGATCGAAATCAGATGCTCTTGAACTCAAAGGTGATCAAACAATCGAGATCGACTTAAAAGGCAAAACCATGACCCCTGGTTTTATTGAAGGCCATGGTCACATCATGGGTTTGGGCTACAACGAAATGAACCTCGACCTGATGTTTGTAAAAAGTTATGAAGAGTTGGTTGAGAAAGTAAGAGAAGCCGTGGGGAAACTTCAACCTGGTCAGTGGTTGATCGGGAGAGGCTGGCACCAGGATAAGTGGGATAGCAAACCGACTAAAATGATTAAGGGTTTTCAAACGCATCAATTGTTAAGCGCAGTTTCACCAGATAATCCTGTGTATCTATCTCACGCGAGCGGCCATGCAGGCTTTGCGAACGCCAAAGCCATGCAGATGGCGGGCGTTAATCAGTTGTCCATCGAAAAACTTTCTGCAGACTTACATGAAGGAGGAGAAATAATAAGAGATGAATTGGGCAACCCTACCGGTATTTTTAATGAAAGAGCACAAAGTTTAATCACCAGATTTATTCCTTCCAATAACGAAGAGTCAGATGCACAAGCTTTGACCCTGGCCTTTAAGGCATGTTTAAGAAATGGCATTACCAGCTTTCAGGATGCGGGCACACAAAGGAAGTATATTGATTTGTTCAGGAAATTTAAGACGGAGGGGAAATTGAGCGTCCGGCTGTACACCATGCTAAACGGATCTAATGAGGAGTTGATGAATGAGTGGTATGCCCACGGCCCAGAAGTTGACCCGAAAAGCTGGTTGACTATTCGTTCAATAAAATTGCACTGCGATGGTGCGCTCGGCTCACGCGGGGCGTGGCTTCTCGAACCTTACAGTGACCGGCCCGGACACGTTGGTCATGAAACATTGCCGATGGATATTGTTTATTCAACGTCACAAAAAGCGCTGAAGGCCGGCTTCCAGGTTTGCTCACATGCCATTGGCGACAGGGCCAACAAAGAAGTGTTAGACCGTTACGAAAAGGCCTTCAAGGAAAACCCTGAAAAAGCCAAGGATGCCCGCTTCAGAATTGAGCATGCCCAGCACATCCATCCCGATGATATTCCGCGCTTCGGAAAGTTGGGGGTCATTCCTGCCATGCAGGCTGTTCATCTTTCATCAGACAGGCCTTGGGCAATTGACCGGCTTGGTGAAAAACGGATTGTGGAAGGCGCTTATGTTTGGAAGAAATTATTGCAGAGCGGAGCGGTGATTGTGAATGGCACCGACACCCCCGTTGAACCCATCAATCCAATCGCATCATTTTATGCATCGGTCTCGCGGAAGACCTTGAAGGGAGAACCCGAAAGCGGCTATGAACCAGAACAAAAAATGACTCGCGAAGAAGCCTTGAAATCTTATACCCTTGATGCGGCTTTCGGTGCATTTGAAGAAAATATCAAAGGCTCCATCCAAACCGGCAAACTGGCCGACTTCACCATTTTCACGAAAGATATTATGCAAATTGGTGAGAGCGAATTGCTTTCAACCGAAGTGGCCATGACGATTGTGGGGGGGAAGGTTGTGTTTGAAAAGAAGTAGTTGCCGGTTATTGGTTGCCAGTTACCGGTTACCGGAGACTGGTAACTGGTCCCGAAGTTTCGGGACTATTTCCCTTCGTTCTCCAGCGCCAATAAAATCGCTTCCTTCACTTTCTTTATTTTTT
>JAYUHI010000503.1:0-7398 GCA_043767095.1 Bacteroidota bacterium | reverse complement strand
AGGCAGTTTTAACAAAACGCTGCAGGCCAAAACCCGGATCGACTTTCCGCTGCTCGGCCGGTTTTATGTAGAACCGGAAGCCGTATATAACGATTGGAATTTTCTGGTCAACCGCGATTTGCTCACCGGAAAAAAAGACCCTACCATTTTAACAAGGCTTGACCGCAAGGTTGGCGTTCATGTGGGTTTCCCGGTTTCACGCCAACTCAAGTTTTCTGTTCATGGTTCTTATATCAACAACTCCGACCGCTATTCAAACGACACGGTGCTGGTGTCCATTGATACGCTCGATATTTTAAAGTTGAGCGGCTGGCGCACCGGGTGGCTGCTCGAAACCAACAACCTGAACCGCAAGCAATACGCCACGGCAGGAAAAAACATATACCTGAAGTTTGATTGGTTCTCCATCACAGAAAAATATACACCGGGCAGTACGTCCGTGCCCCGGTTGCCCGTGCGAAACCAAGTGGGATGGGTACGTTTAAAATTTTCAGCCGAGCAATACTGGAAACCGGGAGCGTATAGCACCGGGTATTTCATTGAAGGAGTTTTCTCTAATCAGCCACGGTTTACGAATTACTTCGGCACCATAATTAATGCGCCCGGTTTTTATCCCATGCAAGACAGCCGCTCGCTCATGCTCCAGAACTTCCGCTCCTTTAATTATGTGGCAGGCGGGCTCCGCAATATTTTTTCACTCCGCTCCAACCTTGACTTACGGCTGGAGGCTTATATTTTTAAACCTATTGAAGCCATCTTGCCTGGCATCAACCAAGAGGCGCGCCTGAGCAGCGAGTTAACGCGGGTGAGCCTGAGCGGAATGGCCGCATTGGTGCTGCATTCAACCGTTGGGCCCGTTAGCCTTTCCTTTAACTTTTATGATGATAAAGAAAGCAGGTTTGGAATGTTACTGCACATAGGCTACCTGCTTTTTCAAAAGACTTCGATGGAGTAGTGACCCGTTTTAAAATTGGATATATTTTTCTTATCGGATTAGCCCTGAAAGGGCGCAGTATCCAAAACGCAGGGCGTAGCCCTGCGTTGCTAATGTACTTGAATTCAAGCCCTGAAGGGGCGAAATGAATTACGCCCTTTCAGGGCTTGCGATTACTAAGTCATCAGTAACACTGGGCTTCACCCAGTGTTTATTGATGAAGCCCTTTCAGGGCTACACAAAAAATTCCTTTAATTACTTTACTATGAATGATAAAGAAAGCAGGTTTGGAATGTTACTGCACATAGGCTATCTGCTTTTTCAAAAGACTTCGATGGAGTAGTCCTACGAAGAAGTCATCGCGGCCTCTCTACAACGAAGTCATCTCGGCCGAGTCCCGGACTGCCGCCAGGCAGGCTGGAACGAGTGCCGCGATCCGGTAATAACCGCACGCAGACACCAATGAAAAGCACCACTACACCGGATCGCGGTATGAGTCCTGGCTGTCGCCAGGCCTCAACCGCGATGACAGTGCGGCTCTGCCAAGACTCAACCGCGATGACTGCTTCGTATGAGGGGAGGAATCGCGCCATGGAATAAACATAACAAGCGGTAGCCTGGTACCTGCGTATGATAATCCCAAATATTCCTTGACAACTATCGAAATATTGAGTTACCTTTAAAAGGTAGCCCATTTCAACCACTCCTTTAATGGAGGTTGAGTGGGCTTTTTATGTTCTTATCTATTATGCGCTTTCAAATAAAACTGGCCATTGGGTTTCTCCTGACACTGGGTATTTTCTCCGTGCTCAGCGTTTACACGTACCGCACCAGCCAGCAGCAAATTGAATCAAGCCGGTGGGTGACGCGCACCAACGAAGTTTTATTCAGTTCGCAGGGTTTGCTAACCGCTGTGCTGGATGCCGAAACAGGGTCCAGGGGGTTTGTGTTGACGGGCGATGAGAAATTTCTGGAACCCTATTTATCCGCAACCGACTCTATCAAAAGCCGGTTGGCCGAACTTCACAGGCTAACGGCTGACAATCCTCTTCAGCAGGCAAAGATCAAAATACTGGCCGATGCAATTGACGAGAAAATAAAATGGTCTGAGAAGATTGTAACCACGCGCCAGACTGGTTTTGAAGAGGCACGCAATCTGGTGATCTCGTCAACTGGTTATCATCTGATGGAGGAAGTTCGAAGGCGTCTCAGCGATTTTCAGGCAGAAGAAAAACGGTTGCTCGCCATTCGTGCAGGTGAAAGCGAAAATCAAATTCGTTTTTTTAATAAGTCCTTCATTATAACACTATTGATTGTCGTCATTATTTTGGTGGTGATGTACGCATTGGTTTTTGTAAACCTGAAGAAAAGGAAACTGGCGGAAGCAGCGTTAGCTCAATTAAACAAATCGCTTGAGCAAAAAGTAAAGGAACGCACAACTCAACTATCTCAATTACTGAATGAAATAAAACGCAGTGAAGAGATGTTGCAGGAAACAGGTGCGCTGGCCAAAGTGGGCGGATGGGAAATAAACCCGGGCAACATGAGTATGCAATGGACCGATGAAGTCTATCGCATTCATGAACTCGAGCGGGGCCAAATGCCAGCGCTTGAAGATGGAATAAATTTTTATGCTCCACCCGCAAGGCCAATCATTCAAGATGCCCTTAATAAAGCTATCACCACGGGCGAGGGCTGGAACCTTGAACTGCCTTTCATCACGGCCAAGGGAAAAAATATTTGGGTAAAGGCTTTGGGGAAAACAGAAATGAACGGGGGGAAAGTCACCCGCCTGTTCGGTGTCTTTCAGGATATTACCGAACTCAAAAAAGCAGAAGAATCCCTGGCGGCAAGCGAGAACCACCTTCGCACTATTATACTGGCCGAACCCGAATGTGTTAAACTGCTGGGCATAAACTGCGAACTGGAAGACATGAATCCGGCCGGCCTGGCTATGATTGAAGCGGATGATCTGGCGCAGGTAAAAGGAACATCCATATTGCCAATAATTAATGAACCTTACCGCCAGGCATTTGATGCGCTGACCCGGAATGCTTTTGCAGGAAACTCCGGAGAAATGGAATTTGAAATAACCGGTTTGAAGGGAACTCATCGCTGGATGGGAACCCATATTGTTCCATTAAAGAATGCCGAAGGCGCAATTATTTCTGCGCTGGGCGTAACCCGGGATATTACGGCCCGCAAAAAAGCAGAAGATGATATCCGTAAACTGAATGAAGGATTGGAACAAACAGTAATGGAGCGCACCGGAGAATTAATCGTAGCCAACAAAGAACTGGCCCTTCAAAACAAAGAGAAAGAAAAACGGGCAGCCGAGTTAATCATTGCCAACAAAAATCTGAAGAATACTTTAAAGGATATAACCGATTATAAATTCGCCTTGGATGAATCATCCATAGTAGCTATTACCGACCAAAAAGGAATTATCAAATTTGCAAACGACAACTTCTGTAAGATATCCAAGTACAGCCGGGAAGAACTGCTCGGTCAGGACCACCGCATTATCAATTCCGGTTTTCACCCGAAAGAATTCATCCACGATTTATGGGCCACCATTACCAACGGAGAAGTCTGGAAAGGCGAATTAAGAAACAAAGCCAAAGACGGAACTATTTATTGGGTGGATACCACGATTGTTCCTTTTCTTAACGAGCAGGGCAAACCCTATCAATATGTTGCCATCAGGGCCGACATTACCGAGCGAAAAAAAGCGGAAGAACAACTGCTTTCGCTAATCAAAGAACTCGAAGCCTTTACTTATTCCGTTTCGCACGATCTCCGCGCCCCCCTGCGCTCTATTGATGGCTATGCCCGCATACTGGAAGAAGATTATGGCGGCAAACTGGATGATGATGGAAAACGGGTCATTGCCACCATTACCTGCAATGCCGTGCGCATGGGCGGGCTGATTGATGACTTGCTTGAATTCTCCCGGATGGGCCGAAAAGAATTATCGCAATCCAATATCGACATGGATACACTGGTACAGGGAGTAATTCATGAACTTACCGAAGCGAGAAAAGAAAGGTTGCCTGATATTCACGTGTTGCCGTTAGGCCACTCCAGCGGAGATCGCGGCATGCTATACCGGGTGTGGACCAACCTGATCTCCAATGCCGTAAAATATTCCAGCAAAAAAGAAAGCCCCAAAATCGAAATTGGCTCCAGCCTTGAGGACGGACAGGCCTGCTACTACGTGCGCGACAATGGGGCAGGCTTTGATATGCAGTATGCCGACAAACTGTTTGGGGTGTTTCAGCGCCTGCACAAGCAGAACGAGTTTGAGGGAACGGGCGTGGGCCTGGCCCTGGTGAAACGTATCATTCAAAGGCATAACGGTCGCGTGTGGGCCGAAGGCAAATTAAACGAAGGCGCAACTTTTTATTTTTCATTACCGCAAACCAAACCAACTGACCTATGAACAACAATGTATTTGAAATCCTTTTGGTGGAAGATAGTCCTGAGGATGCTGAGTTAACCATTCGCACCCTGCACAAGAATCACCTGGCCAACCACCTGCTGCATGTGGAAAACGGGCAGGAGGCGCTCGATTTTCTCTTCGATGAAAAAAACAGAATGCCCAAACTGGTTTTGCTCGATTTGAAAATGCCTAAGGTAGATGGCATGGAAGTATTGCGCAGAATCAAGGCCGATGACATTAAAAAAGTTATCCCCGTGGTGGTGCTCACCTCCTCCAAAGAAGAGATCGATATAGTGGAGTCGTATAAGCTGGGTGTTAACGCTTACATCGTAAAACTGGTGGATTTTGATCAGTTTACAAAAGCGGTAACACAGCTGGGACTATTCTGGCTGATACTTAATCAACCTCCAGTATGAATAATTAAAAGAGTGATGTTTATCGTCCCGTCATTGCGAGGGAGGAACGACCGAAGCAATCCCAAGTTCAGGGCACGAGGAGGGATTGCTTCGCTCCGCTCGCAATGACGGTAAGATTAAAAAAGCCTCATACAGTTTTCATGAATTCAAAAACCAATACCCAAGTCATTAAGATTCTACTGGTCGAAGATCAGGAAGATGATGCCGACCTGGTGAGGCGGGCGCTTCGAAAAGGCGGAATTGTTTTTGAAGCCTTACGGGTTGAAGACGGCCCTGGTTTTGAAAAAGCCCTCAACGATTTCAAACCCGATGCCATCCTGTCCGATCATTTCCTGCCGCAGTTCAATTCCATTGAGGCCTTGAGGTTACGGCAACAGCATGCAGCAGAAATTCCTTTCATCCTGGTTACGGGGGCTGTCTCCGATGAGTTTGCCGCGCAGTGTATTAAGCTGGGTGCCGATGATTACATTTTAAAATCGAACCTGAGCCGGCTAACGGCATCGCTGAAGACTGCCATGGAATATCATGCGCTGGAGCGGAAAAGAAAGCAAAATGAAGTGGAGCTTCGCGAACAAAATGTGCGCCTCACGAAAGCAAACAAAGAGCTCGACTCGTTTGTGTATAGCGTGTCGCATAACCTGCGCGCCCCCTTGTCTTCCATTTTAGGGCTGGTAAATGTTGCCCGGCATGAAGTAGCCGAAGGAAAAATTAATTTCATCTCCTATCTTGATTTGATTGAACAAAGCATTCAACGGTTGGATGAAACAATTAAGGAAATACTGGAGTACTCCCATAACGAACGCACCGGCATTGCTTCGGAAAACATTGATCTGCAGCACATGATATCCAATGGCCTGGAGCGGATCAAATACCTGCCCGGCTTCGACCGCATTGAAAAGCAAATAAACATTACCGGCCAGGTGCCATTCGTTTCCGATCCTTACCGGGTTTCTGTAATTGTTTACAACCTGGTGGCCAACGCGGTGAAGTATTACGATGAAGATAAAGCGCAGCCTTATTTGTGGGTTAATGCTTCCCTCACACCAGCGCTGACAGTTATTGAAGTTATCGATAACGGCATCGGCATCAAAGCCAAAAACCTTCCGTTGATCTTTAACATGTTTTACCGCGGCACCACAAAGAGCGATGGCGCTGGGCTTGGACTCTACATTGTAAAAGAAATGCTGGATAAATTGGGCGGCACCATAGTAGCCTCTTCCGATTTCGGCTTTCAATCCACGTTTACCATAACCTTGCCCAACGGCCAGCCTCTCAAAGTAAAATCATGAACTACCTGGAGTCTATATTTAATAGCATTGATCAGGGGATTATTATTTTAACCCCCGAAGGCGAGGTGCTTTTTTTTAACCGTGAGGCCGGCAACCTGGTGAGCCGCTGGGGGTATAGTCCGCTTACGCTCACCGAAAGTATTTTCCAAATCATGCCCCCTGAGGCAGGCGAAAAAGTGCGGCAAATATTAGCTGAAGTAAAAACCAACAATGAACCCTTCCATTATGTGGGCGATCAAAAAGGCGTTGACGGCAATATCATTTACACGGAGTCCGCTTATATTCCGGTCGTGGAGGACGGAGCACTCACCCACATCAACTTGCTGATTCGCGATGTTACAGAGAACAAAATTTTCGAAAAAAGAATTACCGGTATGGCCACCGACCTGCGCAACCTGTTTGACCAGGCCAATGCCGTAATTATTTCAACCGATAACTGCGGTTACATTACCGATTGGAACCGTCACGACCGCGACCTGACCGGGTATTCTAAAAATGATGTTCTCACAAAAAAAATGGTAACCATGTTGTTGGCCGAACCTGACCGGGCCGCTTTCGAAGAACTGCTTCAACAGGTGATTAAAGGTAAACCAGTGCTTAACGTGGAAGTGCCCATTTTATCGAGTGCCGGAAACAGGCTGACTTTCCTGTTGAGCGCAACGCCACGAACTAATTCTTCGGGCCAGGTAATCGAGGTTATTTTTATAGGCCAGGATATAACCGAGCGAAGATGGATAGAACAGGAATTACGGACAGCCCATGAACGGTTGGTTTTTCACATTGAAAATGCACCGCTTGGTTTTATTGAGTGGGATCATGAACTGAAAGTGAAATCGTGGACCAAACGGGCAGAGGAAATTTTCGGATGGAGTGAGCGAGAGTTCGTGGAGAGTGGCCACACCGGGTTCCGCCTGATTTATGATGAGGATGTGCCCCAGGCAACTAAAGTAGCAGAAGAATTACTAAGCGGGGAAGTGGAAAGGAATCAGGTTCAATTCCGCAACGTCACCAAAGACGGCAGCGTGATCTGGTGCGAGTGGTTTAATTCTGTTTTGAAAAACAAGGAGGGGAAAGTAATCACCATCATGTCTTTGGTGCAAGACATTACGGAAAGGAAAAAGAATGAGTTCAGCCTCGAAGAGGCGCAGACCCTGGCCCACCTGGGCAACTGGGAAATTGATTTAAGAACGCAACAGGCTACATGGTCTGCCGAAACTTTCCGCATCTTGGGCTATGCCCATGAAACCCAGCCCAGCCTGCAGGCTTACCTGGATGTCATTCACCCGGAGGACAGGGACAATGTTAAGTCCATCATTG
>JAYUHI010000502.1:0-7421 GCA_043767095.1 Bacteroidota bacterium | reverse complement strand
CTTCTCTGCAATGGCCCGAACTCCCAACGGTTTCAATGAGCAAGGCTGGGTCACCCAACTTCAAAGAAAAAACCCATCCATCACTATTGAAATCCCAGGTTTTTCTGAAACTCGAAAAAACCGAGGAACTCAGGAAAATTACAAAATTCAATAATGATTTAATTCTCCCTGGCCTTAGCCAGCATGCCATCTATTTTCTTGCGCAGGTCCTCCACCTTCTTCAGGAAATCGGGGTCTGTTTTGAATTTGGCAAAGTAGGGGCCGTTGATAATTTTGGCGTAGTCAACCCAATTCAAATCAATGGCCTTCTGCAGCCAGTTCAGAGATTGCTCTTTGTTGCCGCGGATGGCGTAAATGCTGGCAATATAAAATGGCGGGTCAAAACTCTTCGAACCATTCTTTATTTCGTACAGGTTATTTTCCATGGCGTGATTGAGGTAAACTTCCGCTTCCACTTTGTTTCCTTCCATCAGAAGAATTTGACCCAGGCCAATCGGGCTTACGGTATTTCGGTCTTCCTTATAATTTAAGTTGTTCTCAATCGATAGCAGGAAATATTTTTTTGCATTCGTAAGGTCGCCCGCGAAGTGCGCGATCAAACCGGCTGCTTCCAGCACGCGTGTTTCGTTTTCTCCAATTTGCAATACTGACGGAACCAGTTTCAAGGCCGCCTGGATTCGGCCTTGCGTAACATACGTATAACCCAATAACTCATAGGTATCATATTCCAAGGGATTCAGTTCCAATGATTTTAGAAGCCATGATTCTGCATTTTCAAGATCGCCAAGCAACCGGTATATCCAGCCAATAAGTTGATAAGGAATCCAGTTTTTGGGATTCATGCCCACACCTTTTTTCTGCCAGTAAAGGGCTGATGGAAGGTCGCCACGCAACAGGTAGGTTGTTCCCAGGTTACCAACAGCCTGATCATTACTTGGATTCAGCTCCACCGATTTAAGTAATAATGGCAAAGCCTTTTCATATTCCTCCCGGTAATTGTAGGCAGTGGCGAGAGCCTTATATCCATCCGAAAGATTTGAGTCGAGTTGAATGGCCCGGGTTCCGGCAACAATGCTTGAATCCGTCCATTCAAATTCACGCGCAAAGCGGCCATGCATTTGGGCTAAGGCATCTCCCAATCCAGCCCATGCCCGGGCATAGTAGGGATCAAGAGCAATGGCTTGTTTGAATTGTTCGACTGCTGAATCGTTTGATGCCGGCTTATACTTATAATAAAGGCTTCTTCCACGCAGGTAATAATCGTAGGCTGTGGCATTGTTTGTTGCTTTCAGATGCAAGCGCGCTTTTTCCATGTCATTCAGTTGGACCTTTAGCTGATCGGCAATCACTTGTGCGATCTCGGATTGAACGGCCATAATATTTTCGGTGGTTCGCTGAAATGTATTAGCCCACAGGAAGGTGTTGGTCTCATCAATTAGCTGCGCACGCACTGCAATCTGGTTGCCGTGCCGCTCTATACTTCCCGTTAAAAGAATAGTTACTTCCAGGCTTTTCGCGATATCATCAAGCGGCAGCATCTTGCCTTGATAGGGCTGACTTCTTGTTCGATTGGTTACGCGGAATTTACTGATGATCATCAACCGGTTAATGATATCATCGGTAATGCCATCGGCAATGTATTTATCTTTATTATCGCCACTCCGGTTTTCGAATGGCAACACGGCAATGGAAATTATTTTATTACCGGCCGGGTCAACCTTTGGCATAACCACGGGAGGTTTTACATAATTAAAATAGATGTACTGTAAAAGCAGTGTTAAAATCAGGATGGACACCAGTGGTGTGCTGGTGAAAGGTTTTTTTCTGTAAGGCGGAAATGGATTAGTGGCCGCCTGAGGTGAGTTAGTTCTTATAAGTCCTTTGGGCCCCACTTCAAAGAACCACGCGAACATAGTGGCAATGGGAAACCCAATCAGCATGACCCAGGTTGCCAGTTTTACAAATCGCTCTTCCAACTGCAGAAAGGGTGTGAGTAAAATCAAAAACTGATGGAGCAGCAACGCTACCACCACATAAGTAATAGCAGCCCGTAAAACATTTCTACGCAGGAGTTCGCTCCAAAACCAGGGAAGGCCAGGCTGGTATGTAGTTTCTTTCCTGGAAGTTTTAGGGATTGAAGGTTCTGAAACACCTTGCTCCCGCATAACCAGAGCGTCAATAATTTGCTCGATGGCATTGGCGGTCTTGTTTATCTGGTCGCGGAAGAAGGTTCTGTTCAAATTATCCGAGCGACTGTCCTGAGGAGTAAGCGGACGATTAACGCCATGCGATTTGAAAATGAAATCGATTGAGCGAAGGGGCCCACCGCTTTCCTTTTCGAAAAGCGCCTGGTCTTTAGCATCCAGGTCGTGTATCTGGATCGGGAGAATTCGGCTTGCCACATTCTTATTGGCCAGCCGGACATCAGGCCCAATAGAGTCCTGTTTCGCCAACTTACAGAAAGCAAGAAATTCACTGGTCCAGGCAAAGCACTTAGGATCGCAGTATGTTCGTGAAACTATGGGGATAAAAATGAGGCACTTCAGTTTCCCTTCCAGGCTCTTGTCAACATTGTGCGTTTCGAGCAGGCCATCGTGGGGGCTTTCATCGAAATAGATGGAGATGTCTTCCTTGAAAGTGGCTTCGAGTTCGGTTTTTAAAGCGTCAATAAATTCTGTCACCCACCGCTCGCCTTTGTTATCTTTTTGGCGGTAGGAGATAAAGATGTCGTATTCAAAACCTTCAATAACTGATGCCATACATCAATCAGGTTTAGAGTTTGATGTCGCCTGCCCCGCCATAGCGGGGTACTCAAAGCCGGGGATTATGGAAGGCATGCCTCAGAAAGTTAGCCATTTCAAAGCATTTTCTTTCTCTACTTCGCTCTGTCCTTCAACTCCTTCCCCGCCTCATAGCGGTTAATGGCACCTTTCAGCGCATCTATCCTGAATTGCTTTTGTTTTTCTACTTTCTTAAAGAACTCAATAAAGCGAGGCTCCTTACGGAATTCTTTTAGCATAAGGTCATTCTCAAAATACCAAAACATCCAATCCGGGATGCCCCTCTTAAACAATTCATCAAAGCATTTATAGGCGCTTTCTTTATTGCCCATGAAGGCATGGGTAATGGCCAGGTCATAATACACATTGCGCACATCGCCCCCGGAGCCTATTCCGGTTTTTCCCAACAGTCGTGCGGAATCCAGCTTTAACTCCTCCTTGAAGAGCATCATGGCTTCCTTTTTATCACCTCGTTGCCAGCGTATATAACCAAGCCGATGCCGATAGGGAAGATACTGGGTGGTATCGGAAAATGTGCTTTCTATTTTGGTGAACATCCCGATGTAATACTCCGCGCTGTCGAATTTGCCCGTCATCGTGTAGGCTTCACTGATGAATGTCATCCCAGCTAATTCAACCAGGTCGGCTCCTTTATCCAGTAATCTTTTTCTTTCCTTCAAACCGTATTGAATCGCACCTTTATAATCGTGCTGGTTCGATTTCATCCAACTAAGCTGTTGGAATACCAATGCTGACTGGGGTTCAAGCCGCAAAGCCTCTTGATACAATTTTTCTGCGGTATTAAAATCCCCTATTCCCCAATACATCCTTGCCCAAAAAGTGTAGTAACTAACATCAAGGGTTGTAAACTTCAAGGCACCATTCTTTACTATTAAATCAGCCCCTTCCGCTTTACCAGCTTCCAGGTAAGAGGCGCCAATGCTGCCCAAAATATCAGTGTTGTTAGGCGCGTACGTGTATGCTTTTTCCAGGTCCGATAAATCTTGGTAATCAACAAAGTCGGTTTTGTACGTCCGCAGGCTATGCCTCAGTAAATATCCCCTTGGGTTTTGAGGGTCGAATTGAATCGTCTTTTCAGCAAAGTATAAACTTGAATCCAGCCAAACCCGGTTTGAAAACCCAAAATTCTTGCCGAAAAACCAAGCCACACCTTTTAATCCGTAGGCATCGGCAAGGCTTGGGTCAAGGGCAATGGCCTTATTGAGCAAAGCAAGAACCGAATTAAACTCGTTGAGCGCAAATGCTTCAAACCTCGTCCCTTGAATTATGAGTCTTGCTCTCAAATAATTATCATAAGCATCCATATTTTTGGTTGCTGTTTGTCTGATGCTTTTTGTTTCGATGCTGGAGAGGGTGGCTTGTAACACCCGTGCAATTTCTATCGCGATATTACTTTGCACGCTCAGCACTTCATCAATCTGGCGGTCGTAATTTTCAGACCAGATTTGCTCGTTGGTTTCTACATCCACCAGGCGGGCAATTATGCGCACATTTTTTCCTGCCCGTTGGATGCTGCCCGTAAGAATGGATGAAACCTCAAGTTCTTCACCAATCTCTGAAATAGACTTTGTGCTTTCCTTGTAATTAAAAGAAGCGTAAGAGGCTTTCACCCGCAAGTCGGCTATTTTGGTGAGGTGATTTAAAATATCTTCCGTAATGCCTTGTGTAAAGTATTCCTGGTCGGGGTCGTTGCTTAAATTCTTAAAGGGCAGAACAGCAATAGACTTATTGGGCTCTTTAAAAAACATTGTTCCAAAGCCTCCAAAATAATAAAAGCCATAAGCTGCCAGGCTTAACAAAACAAGCAAAGCAGATACGAGGGCAAACTTTTTTCTTGCGGTTGTGGAGACTGCTTGCTTATGGATCGGGATTGTAGATTCCCTGGGCGATAGGTTTCTGTGCTGCATCGCAACAATCAATTCCTTCGTGGCATTCGCCACTTTGTTTACCTGATTTCTGTAATCCGTTTTATTCTGATTGTCGTTTTTATTATCTGTTGATTTAAGCGGACGGTTAACACCCGGTTCTTTATAAATAAACTCTATCGCTCGAAGCACTCCACCCAATTCATTTTCGATTGTTGCTTTATCTTCAGCATCAAGTTCATGGATTTTTATGGGAAGAATGCGGCTGGCTACATTGCCGTTGTTTAACTTAATATCCCTTCCAAAGGCCTCACCCCCCGGCTCTTCTCTCCCGCCTAGCGGGACAGGCTCAGAGAGGGGAGGGCTCTCCATCACCATTTTTTTAAACGCACAAAACTCATGCTGCCAGGCAAAACTTTTGGTATCGCAGTAGGTTTGCGAGATAATAGGAATGAAGATGAGGCATTTTAATTTTCCTTCCAGGCTCTTGTCAACATTGTGCGTTTCGAGCAGGCCATCGTGAGGGTTTTCATCGAAGTAGATGGAGATGTCTTCTTTGAAGGTAGCCTCCAGTTCGGTTTTCAGAGCGCTGACAAATCCTGTAACCCAATGATCTCCTTTGTTATCCTTTTGGCGGTAGGAGATAAAAATGTCGTATTCGAAACCGGGGATGATGGAAGGCATATGCTCTACTAAGGAATGAAGGATAGCAGGAACTTCAATTCACCATCTGACAGGTTTTCCATTTCGGACTTGTCGAACATGATCAGCCTTTTGGCTTGCTTTTTGAAATACGAGGTAACTTCAACTTCAAAGTTCATTGAGGAAGGCCTTGGCCGACTGGAGTTTTATTTTACCCTTTTTGGCTAGCCCAACCTCTTTTACAGATCCCTTTAACTCCTGGAGAAACCTTTGTTTGGCTGGACTTGGCTGGCGTTTCATTTTAACTTTCGACCGTTTTAGAATGGCTTCAAGTTCTTTTAGAACATTCCGGTCATCCAATTTCAGCACTTCTTCAATCAGATGTATTTTTATGGTATCCTCAAACATGATGGAAATTTTTTGTAAGTCAAATTTACCAAATATTTATTGAACGGTTATCATTGTGGCGATAAGAGATGAAGATGTCGTATTCGAAGCCGGGGACTACAGAGGGCATGGTTCAAATATACTAAATGGCACGAAGCAGGTAGTTTTGAGGCATGCCAATTTTCCAAGAAAGTCCCGTTAGGGACCAAACTGTTTGTAGAAAATCTTAGGCGGATGAGCCGTCCTGTTAGGGACGGAATGTTTTTTTTATTCGATAGGTTTAAAAATGTAACGTTCGTCAAATGGCACTTCAAATTTTTCCAACAACCCTCTGTATTCATCTACAAACGATCTCTTATTGAAATTTTCCCTTTACAAAGCCTTTCTTATTTATCCCTGCCCGTCCGGCAGGCATTCCGAAGATTCAATCCCCGTTATGTATTTGTACAATTCTTTTTCCCATAATCTTGCTGATTCGGTTTTGGACCGCGAATACAAATTGGATATGCAATTAGGTAAAGGTGTTGGCCTTAAGATGTTCGTTTGGTTAAACATTCCGACCCTCACGGGGCGGCATTCAATATTCAACTTTTTCTACAAACATGAAAGTCCCTGACGGGACTATATTTGCCAGGCAAATGATTTTGGATCGCAATAAGTTTGGGAGATGATAGGAATTAAGTCCTGCCTGCCGGCAGGTGTCGTATTCGAAACCGGGAACTATAGAAGACTTTGCTCACTGAGTTTTAGAAATCCAAACTGAATTTTTTCTTTTCATCGTCTTTTATCTGCTGCATGATCCCGGCATTTCTTTTTTCCATTTTGCTTTCCCATTTTTTGAATTCAGGCTCTTGCCGGATGAAGTCCAAAAAGGGATCGTTTCTCAGGAAAAATAAATAAGTACTTGTTATTTTTTGAAGGGACTCGATGGCTTTTTTCTTGTCTCCCAATGCTGCATGCACCCGCGAAGCATTGACCCAGTCACGGTTCGCTTCCCTCAGGGGGGCCACTCTCCTGAGAACCGCTAAACCCGAATCTCTTTTCCCCGTCTTCAACAGTACAAGGCCCCAATCCATATCGCGATAGTGCGTGCGCGCATAGTAGCGTTCAGCTTCTTTCCATTTTTTGGCAAATAGATAAGCAATCCCGACATCTTTATTGTAACTTAATGTATCGTCTTCAAAATACTTTTTGGCCAATGCTTTCGTCTCATCTATTTGCCTGTTGCTTTGGGCGAACCAAAGTAACACCCCGTAAAGAGTGTGGTTGTTCGGGGCCAATCGTTCAACAATTGAGGCATATTTTTCCAGGGAATCAGCCTGCGACAAATTGCGATACGCCTCGGCTTTGCCCAGGTATGGCTCAACGCGAAGTGGGTTCATTTTTATTAAGTGTGAGTATATCTTGATGGCGGTGCGCATATCACCACCCTGCTTAAATAAATCTGCAGCGCCAAGAAGGGCGGTCGCGGAATCCAGTTCGCATGCTTTATAAAACCATTTTATCGCTTCGGATAATTCCTGGGCATAAGCCATGGTTTCTGCCAGGGCCAGATAACCTTCTGCTGAATTGGGGTCTCTCAATATCGCTTCTTTGGCAAAGAATTTTGCCGAATCGTAGTTCTCCAGGTTATTGTACATATGAGCTGTGACAATAAACCGGTGCATCCTTGATAAGAGCACATACGGCTGGGCGTAGTCCGGATCCAGGGCGATCGCTTCTTTTA
>JAYUHI010000501.1:0-7428 GCA_043767095.1 Bacteroidota bacterium | reverse complement strand
AAAAAGGAATTGATTACTATCCTGGCGAGAGCGGAGATAAAAAGCTATACGATTAAATGGATGTGGGCTTTTAGGTGGCAGGTGATTGTGAAAATATGAGCAGACAGTCCCGATGCTTCGACTGCCTACCTTTTAAAAACCGGCTGTGTCCACGCCATTTCAAAATCACCTTCCTGAAATGGATTGGGTTTGGATTTAGTTGAACTGATTCTTGCCCGCACAAAAAGAAATTCGCTTGTCACTTTAAAATTGGCTTCGGCTCCGTTTACAGTTTGCAATACATTGGCTGCTGTTTCACCACTCCGCACACCTATTAATTCAATTTTGTATTCGATTCCTTTCTCTTCTGCAACTTGGATTTTGATTTCGTCACGGTCAAAACTGTAATCGCTTAACGCTACTCCCGTAGTGGCATAAAACTTCCCGGCTTCCATTGCAGTGATTAAAGCATCCGCGCTAAGCGATTCAGCCTGCACCATCACCCAACCACGGCCTGCATTGCTGAAAGCCCCACCGAATTGATGATAGTTATGACTATCGTCTGTGGCCAGGCCAAACATCAAGGGCTGATTTCTTTTCGCATACGCGATATTGATTTTGTCCCACATTGTTTCTGTGCTGATATGTGCTGAATCCCCGTAATTATGAACCATCGGATGACCGTTATAAACTTCAAAAAACTGTTCGCCTTTCAGGCTGATCATTTCCTCCAGCGTAATGCCCCAACCAAAATTGGGGTGATTGATGTGGGGGAACATCGGTATTCCCGTTTGCACACGTTGTTTCAGCACAGCATCAATCGTCTTTTGCATTGTACCGGCTACGGTGGTATCTCCTGAAGGGGGAACGAATTCCTGAAGATTCGTTGCGTTAATGTGTACGGGTTTTTTACCCACACGGTCGGTTATCTCTTCTGATGGAATGATGAGAAAGTTTTCACCGGACATTTTGGTTCTGTACTCATTAAAAGTTTTCAACTTCACTTGTATCCGACCGGTGTCTGATTTGTATTGCACCCACTCCTTGCCAAACTTGTCGAGATAATTTTGAAAACCAGTTTCATACATCGGACTTTTCTGGATCACGATCCATTTTTCATCACGTGCTGTTGTGTTATGGTCAGACAATGCGATGAAGGCATATCCATTCGATTTATACCAGTCCAACACCATCTCCGGAAATTCATCGCCATCACTCCAATACGTGTGCGTGTGCAGGTTGCCTTTGTACCAGTTGAGTTTTTTTGGATTGCGGATTGTGCACCCGGCCAACGAGAAAAGCAAAATGAAAATTGAAACATATTTCATCATCGTATTTTAACTTTTGATTCTGGGCAGATGAATTTTCAATGTTCGTCTTGCTAACAAACTGCTGGTTAGCGAGAGCACAGCGCCCAGCATCATAGGCGCTCCCGGAAAATAAATGGGTGAAACATCAGAGGCAGAAATAAAAAATAACTGACTCATAATGATGGGCCCGAAGATGGATGTAAAACTCATGAGGCTGGTGAAGCCGCCCTGCAGCTCGCCCTGCGCGTTGGGGGGCACCTTGCCCGACATGATGCCTTGCATAGCCGGGCCGCAAATGCCACCCAGGCAATACACCACGGTGAAGGCATACATCATCCAACCTTGAGTGGCGAAAGCAAACAGCACAAACCCTGCTGCGTACATAGCCAGACCAAAGTAAACACTGCGTTGCTGGCCGAGGCGTGGAATAATAACGCGGATCAACCCGCCTTGCACAACGGCCGTGGCAATGCCAATTACCGCCAGGGAAATTCCAATATCGCTGGGTGTCCATGCAAATTTTTTGATGGCATACATAGACCAATTACTTTGCACGGCATGCATGGACAGGTAAATGAAGCCAAGGGCAATGAAAAGTCCGGCCACGATTTTGTATTGCCAGATTTGTTTGAGCGTACCGAACGGGTTGGCGCGCTTCCACTCAAACTTTCTGCGGTTTTCAGTTTTGAGCGATTCGGGCAAGATGAAATATCCGTATAAACAATTCAGCAGCGCAAGGCCTGCTGAAACCATGAACGGCATGCGCGAGTCCATATCGCCCAGGAAGCCGCCAATGGCGGGGCCGATGACAAATCCTAAACCGAACGCTGCGCCCATCATGCCGAAATTTTTTCCACGGTCTTCAGGTGTGGTGCTGATGTCGGCAATGTAAGCACCGGCCGTAGTGAAACTTGCGCCAAGCATACCGGCAATTACGCGGCCAACAAAAAGCCAACTTAATGTAGGGGCAAATGCGAGGAAAAGATAGTCGCAACCAAAACCAAACAACGATGCCAACAACACGGGTCTTCGCCCGAACTGATCACTGATGCCGCCTACAATAGGAGCACACACAAACTGCATGATGGCGTATGTGGCGATGAGCCAGCCGCTAAACGGTGCAGCCAGCTCAATCTGAGTGAGCGGTATGCCTGTGAGTTCAGCAATTAACTTGGGCATAACGGGGATGATGATGCCCAGGCCCGTAACGTCAATAAGCAACGTAACGAAAATGAAAATCATGGCCGGGCGCCTGTTCATTGTTTGATTTGAATGCTGAGTCGCAAGTTAGATTTTGTCTGCAAGTCCGCAAGACATGAAGGGAAATTGCTGACCTTTTTATATTCACCAATCAGGAATCGTATTGCTTACAACCTGCTCCAACTGCAAACTCATCTCTTCAAATTTTGCTTCATCCCACCCAAACTTGCTGCGATAGAATTCCATCACCGCTGGCTTCACTTTTTTCAATTTCGAAATATTAAAGAACAGCCAACCGGTTCTTCTGATCAGGAAGTCATCGGGCTGCAGCGCCATTTCATGATTGATGCAAAAATCCATCTCCGATTGAAGCAGGCTCTCCTCAGAAATACTGCCGGCCTGCCGGGCCTGCAATAAAATAGAATCGGTTTGGTTTCCATACGTGGAGACTAAATAATCGGCTTGATCCCTCAGCCCTGCCGGTATTAATTGTTTTAGTATTCCAACCCGGTAACGGATCACCTCTTTATAATTCTTAAATGCGTTACCGGAAAGGAAAATCTTGTCGGTTGTGCAGGGGTTGAGTTGACGGTCTGGGAAATGATCTTGCACTACCATGTCAACCACCCGTTCCGCCATTTTGCGATAGCCGGTCAGTTTGCCACCGGCAATGGAGATCAAACCGGAATTGGATTGAAAAATTTCATCCTTCCGCGAAAGTTCGGAAGTTGATTTACCGTCTTCGTGAATGAGCGGCCTCAGCCCTGCCCAGGTAGATTCAACATGGTTGCGAAAGAGCTTTACCCGGTCGAAATTTTGATTGACCGCCTTCAACAAATAATCGACATCCTCGGCTGTTGCATAGACTTCATCTTTCGATTCCTGATAGTTCGTGTCGGTAGTTCCAATGTAAGTTTTGGTGCCACGGGGGATGGCGAAAATCATCCGGCCATCATCCACTTCAAAATACACGGCCTGTTGAACTGGAAAATTTTCCCGGTCTATCACAACATGAATGCCTTTCGTTAGATGGAGCCTCTTGCCCGAAAGAGATTGATTAGCATTCCGAAGTTCATCCACCCAGGGCCCTGTTGCATTAACAACCACTTTAGCGCGGATGGAAATATTTTCGCCCGCTATTTCATCGTGCGCCAGCACACCATTAACCAATCCTTTTTCATCATATAAAAAACCATTTCCCTTCACATAGTTAATGGCGGACGCCCCAAATTTTACTGCTGTCTTAATTATTTCGATGGTGAGGCGGGCATCATCCGTGCGGTATTCCGCGTAAAGCGCTCCGCCTTTTATTCCTTGCTTCCGCAATAGTGGTTCTGCATGCAACGTTTGCGGACGCGAGAGCATCCTTCGCCTGTCTTCTTCTTTTACACCCGCCAGCCAATCATAAATTTTTAATCCGATCGAGGTAAGCCAATAACCCATCGACTTACCTTCGGAAAGGGGGAGCAACATTTTTTCAGGGATAACCAGATGGGTTGCAAGCCGGTGCACCACCGCCCGTTCGCTCCCCACTTCTTTTACTAAACCAAATTCAAGTTGCTTTAAGTATCGAAGCCCTCCGTGAATTAATTTAGTAGAACGGCTGCTGGTGCCAAAGGCGAAATCTTTTTTCTCGATCAGCGCTACCGACAAACCCCGCGAGGCAGCATCGAGGGCAATTCCTGAACCGGTTATTCCACCACCGATAACCAGCAAATCGAAGGTTTTGCTTTTGAGATGATTGAGGATTTCAATTCGATGAAGGGCTGAGAAGGAGTTCATTGGTTCATGTTTTTAAAACAGTTGCCGGTTTCCAGTCACCAGTTCCCGGTGTTCAGTCTCCAGAACGGGCAACTTGCAACGAGCAACCGGAGACCAGCAACCAGAAACCGGTAAACAGAGACTACTCTTTCATCCATCCTTTAGTTCGTTCAATTGCCTTCAGCCAACCATTATAAAGTTGTGTTCTTTTCTCTTCGTCAATGGAGGGCGTAAACCTGCGCTCTACCTTTCTGCGGTTAGTGATTTGTTCTTTCTTCCACAAGCCAACTCCAATACCGGCTAGGTAGGCTGCACCCAAAGCAGTGGACTCAACAACAGCAGGCCTCTCTACTTCAGCATTCAGAATATCCGCCTGAAATTGCATCAGTAAATTATTAGCCGATGCACCGCCATCTACTTTCAGAGAAGAAATCTTCAAGCCTGAATCTTTCTCCATGGCCAGAAGTACATCTTTGGTTTGATAGGCCATCGACTCCAGTGTGGCACGGATTAGATGCTCTTTGCCTGTATCGCGGGTGAGTCCGAAAATGGCGCCACGTGCATACATATCCCAATAAGGAGCGCCCAATCCTGCGAAAGCAGGAACCACATACACGCCACTGTGTCCTTGCGTTTTCATGGCAAAATATTCTGCATCTTTTGATTGATCGATCAGGTGCAGACCATCGCGCAACCATTGCACCGCTGCGCCCGCAATGAACACACTTCCTTCAAAGGCGTACTCCACTTTGCCGTCAAGTCCCCAGGCAATGGTAGTTACCAGCCCGCTGTTAGATAACTTCATTTCGGTGCCAGTGTTCATCAACATAAAACACCCGGTGCCGTAGGTATTCTTGGCCATGCCAGGATGGAAACAAGCCTGGCCGAAGAGGGCCGCCTGCTGATCGCCAGCCACACCTGTGATGGGAATCTCCACTCCATCAAAATTCCATGTACCAAACAATCCCGATGATGGTTTTACTTCGGGAAGAATTTCCCGTGGAATATCCATTGCCCCCAAAAGTTTTTCATCCCAGGCCAGCGACTTGATGTTGTAAAGCATGGTTCGCGAGGCGTTGGAATAATCAGTCACGTGACTCCGTCCCTTCGTTAGGTGCCAGATCAGCCAGGAATCGATGGTGCCAAAAGCAAGCTCTCCATTTTGCGCGCGTTGTTTTGCGCCAGGAACATTATCAAGAATCCATTTGATTTTTGTTCCTGAGAAATAAGAATCAATAACAAGCCCGGTATTATTTCTGATGTAACCGGCCAGTCCTTTACTTTTCAACTCTTCACAAATGGCGGCCGTGCGTTTGTCTTGCCACACAATGGCCGGGTAAACAGGCTCACCGGTTTTTCTATCCCAAACCACCGTAGTCTCGCGTTGGTTGGTGATACCAATAGCGGCAATCTCTTTTGCCTTCACTTGCTTATCGCCCAAAATTTTTTGCAATACGTTTAATTGTGAGTTCAGGATTTCTGTTGGATTGTGCTCCACCCAACCTGATTGAGGAAAATGTTGCCTGAACTCCTGTTGAGCAATGGAAATAATTTCTCCCGCTTCATTGAATAGCAGCGCTCTGGAACTGGTGGTGCCCTGGTCAAGGGCGATGATGTATTGGGGCATGATAAATCGGTAGTTGGTAGTTGGTAGTTGGTAAAATAGTAATCTGTAATTAGGTAATCAGTATTTAGTAAGAGGAGTTACGCAAAATTTTGTTTTTGATGCAAAATTGATGGATATAACCTGTGATTTTGTAGAAATTTTAAAGATCGTGCGTAAGTCCACTTAAGTAATAAGAAACAGAGACTTAGATAGGTGATTTTTTTTGGGTTCATACCTTATTCATAAATGTAAGTGTTCCCCAAATTGTTAATCGTTAACCTTTTTTTATCCGAGGCTTCCACCCGGCCAACAACTTGTGCTTCCACGTTGAAGTTTTTTGAAATGTCGATAATTTTTCCGGCAAACTCCTCGTTCACATAAATTTCCAACCGGTGGCCCATATTGAATACCTTATACATTTCTTTAAGGTCGGTTCCCGAAATTTCATGAATGAGTGTGAACAATGGCGGAATATCAAACATTCTATCTTTTATCACATGGAGTTTATCAATAAAATGCAGCACTTTGGTTTGCGCTCCACCGCTGCAATGCACGATGCCGTGGATATGCGGTCTCAGCTCTTTAAGAACCTGCACCATGATGGGTGCATAAGTCCGGGTTGGGGATAACACCAACTTTCCCATGTCAAGCGGAGTTGAAGGAAGAACGTCTGTCACTTTATACTTTCCCGCATAAGCCAAACTCACCGGAATATTTTCATCGAATGATTCCGGATAGGATTGTGCGTACTCATTCGAAAAAACATCATGCCGGGCCGAGGTGAGGCCATTGCTTCCAATGCCGCTGTTGTATTGGTTTTCATAGGTGGCCATGCCCGAGGAAGATAAACCAACAATCACGTCACCCGTTTGTATCCGGCTGTTGTCAATCACTTCACTGCGCTTCATTCGTGCGGTAACGGTGCTGTCAACAATTATCGTTCGCACCAAATCGCCCACATCTGCCGTTTCACCACCGGTGCCGTAAATCTCCAATCCGTTTTGCCGGAGCATGGTTAGCACTTCCTCCGTGCCATTGATTATTTGGGCAATGACTTCTCCCGTTATTAAATTTTTATTTCTGCCAATAGTAGATGACAGGAGAATTGGGCCGGTAACGCCAACGCAGAGCAAATCGTCAATGTTCATAACGATGGCGTCCTGGGCAATTCCTTTCCATACCGATAAATCACCAGTCTCTTTCCAATAAATGTAGGCTAAGGAAGATTTCGTTCCGGCCCCATCGGCATGCATCACAGTGCAATAGGCAGGATCGCCCACCAATAAATCGGGCACGATTTTGCAAAAGGCTTTTGGAAAGAGGCCCTTATCGATGTTGCGGATGGCCTGATGTACATCTTCTTTGGAGGCGGAAACCCCACGCTGGGCGTATCGTTCGGTGGACAAGAGGTTTTAATTTGCCTGTAAAATTGACGAAAAAAAATCAACTCTTTATGGCAAGTCTATGGGGGTGCATTTCAATTTGTCGCGGGTAGACAATTAAACATTCGACCCCTACGGGGTCGGTTTTATTATGGTAATCCGTTCTACAGAGATTTAATCCCTATCGGGA
>JAYUHI010000500.1:0-17430 GCA_043767095.1 Bacteroidota bacterium | reverse complement strand
AGTGTAACCGGTTTTGTTGTTGGGGATATTACTGTTACCAATGGAACGTCAGGAAGTTTTGCAGGGAGTGGAACAACATACACAGCCAGCATCACACCAACCGCACAAGGCACAGTGACCGTTAGTGTTGCCGCCAATGTAGCTGTTGATGGGGCATCTAACAACAATACAGCATCCAACACTTTGTCACGGACTTACAACAACACTTCTCCATCTGTTACAATAACATCCACTGCACCTGACCCAACCAATACTTCACCAATCCCGGTTACGATTACCTTCAGTGCTTCAGTAACTGGATTTATAGTTGGGGATATTACGGTGACCAATGGAACAGCCGGGAGTTTTGCCGGAAGCGGCACAACGTACACAGCCAACATCACACCGACCGCACCAGGTGCAGTGACCGTAAGCGTAGCGGCCAATGTAGCCGTTGATGGAGCATCCAACAACAACACAGCATCCAATACATTATCGCGGACTTACAACAACACTTCTCCATCTGTTACAATAACATCCACTGCACCTGACCCAACCAATGTTTCACCTATCCCGGTTACGATTACATTCGGTGCTTCGGTAACCGGATTTATTGTTGGTGATATTACGGTGACCAACGGAACAGCAGGAAGTTTTGCGGGCAGTGGCACAACGTACACAGCCAACATCACACCGACCGCACAAGGCGCGGTGACCGTAAGCGTAGCGGCCAATGTAGCCGTTGATGGAGCGGCCAACAACAATACAGCCTCCAACACTTTGTCACGGGCTTATGATAATGTTGCGCCCACCGTTACCATTACATCCACAGCCACTGACCCGACCAATGTTTCACCCATTCCAGTTACGATTACATTCAGCGAAAGTGTAACTGGGTTTGTTGTTGGGGATATTACTGTGACCAATGGAACGGCAGGGAGTTTTGCCGGAAGTGGAACAACATACACAGCCAACATCACACCGACCGCGCAAGGCGCGGTGACCGTTAGTGTAGCAGCTGCCAAGGCCAATGATGCAGCAACGAACAATAATATTGCCTCCAATACATTGTCGAGGACTTACAACAATACTTCACCATCTGTTACAATAACATCCACCGCACCTGACCCAACCAATACTTCACCAATCCCGGTCACGATTTCTTTCAGCGAAAGTGTGACTGGTTTTATTGTTGGCGATATTACAGTGACGAATGGAACAGCCGGAACTTTTGCCGGAAGCGGGGCAAGCTACTCGGCCAACATCACGCCATCGGGACAAGGTGCGGTGACCGTTAGCGTAGCTGCTAATGTTGCGACCAATGCGGTCACAACTGGCAACATAGCTTCAAACACCTTGACGCGCACTTACGACAATATTTCACCAACTGTCACCATCATATCCAGCGCAACCGACCCAACCAATGTTTCGCCTATCCCCGTAACCATAACATTCAGTGAAAGTGTTACCGGTTTTGTTGTTGGAGATATAACCGTGACCAATGCAACGGCAGGAAGTTTTTCGGGAACCGGAACAACTTATGCGGCCAGCATCACACCATCCAGCCAGGGAGCGGTGACAGTAAGCATAGCCGCCAATGTGGCCACCGATGCCGCGGCCAACTACAACACCGCCTCCAATACCTTATCACGGACTTACGATAATATTGCGCCTACCGTTTCGATCACCTCAACAGCACCCGACCTGACCAATGTGTCGCCCATTCCAGTCACGATAACCTTCAGCGAAAGCGTAACTGGTTTTATTGTTGGCGATATTACCGTGACCAATGGAACGGCTGGAAGTTTTGTGGGCATCGGGGCAAGCTACACAGGTAGCATTACGCCCGCCAGTGAGGGAGCGGTGACGGTTAGTGTTGCCTCCAATGTTGCTACTGATGCTGCAACTAACGGTAATTTAGTTTCAAACACGTTGTTACGGACGTATTCAAATGTTCTAATTATTAGCGAATCATTCTTGACAGCGTATAACAAAGGAGCCACCCTTACCGTAAGTATTACAGTAAATGATGCCACCAAAGCGAGTAACGTGGTCATAAAGTCTAAGGGCATCAGCGAGGCCGACACTGATCTAAAGAGTGCAACAGTAACAAGCACAGGCAACAAGTTTGAAAAGGTTTTTTCTCCGTCCAACCTAACGGATGCCATCGGATTGAAATATTATTTTGAAGTGACTGGCCTAAGTGCAAATGTAATTACAAGCATTACCGGAAAAGCCTACCTCCAATATCCAGGCGGTGAAGCCATTCCGTCTCTAACATTTGGAGATAAATTGAGCAATTACCAGCTCATTGCTGTGCCCTTAAATCTCTCCGCTCCTCAAAATAATGTAACATCTGTTTTCAGTGCATTGGGTGCTTATGATCCAACCCAGTGGCGTTTGTTTGATTATGTTGCAGGAAGCGTAAATGACAATCGGGAGTATCCGGGGTTTAGCACTATTGATCCCGGCAAGGGTTACTGGTTCATTGCGCGCCACAACACTACAATCAATCCGGGTGGAGGAACCGCTTTGGCAGTAGATGAAACAAATCCTTTTACCATTACCCTTGTGCCCGGCTGGAACCTGATTGGCAATCCGCACAACTTTCGGATTTCATGGTCGGAAGTATTGACTGCCAGCGCCAATCCGGCCGGAGTGGCATCAGCCATTACCACCTTTAGCAGCGGCACGTTAGCAGACGCAATTGTGCTGGATCGTTATCGCGGTGGGTTTATTAAAAACACTACGGCATCAAACATTCAACTAAAAGTGCCAACCCTCCGCAACACCAGTTTAGGAGGTGGGAGGATTGGGGCCAGGCAAACGGATTTAGATAAAAAGGAATGGGAAGTAACCCTTGCTGTTACCAATGGTGAGTTCAGTAACGAACGGGGCGGATTTGGCATGCACCCCCAGGCAAGCTGGAGTGGCAAAGATGATTTCGACAGAGAAAGTGTGCCCCTGGTGGAAGGCATGGATATGCCTGAGTTGGCCTTCAATAATCCGGGATCAAAAGGAACATTCAATAAGGTAGTTGTGTCCACGCAAGATAATTTTACCTGGCAATTTGAAGTGATCCAAGAGCATAGCGGACCTTTGAAATTACACTGGCCTGCCATCGATCAAAAAGGGGACAAACAACTTGTTCTTCTCGACCTTGCTTCGCAGCGACCCATTGACATGACGACTGAGCAGGAAATCACTCTTTCATCGCGAAATAAAACACTTAAAATATTTTTTGGGGATCATCGCTACGTTGAACAAGCCTTAGAAAAGGAGTTGGATATAATCGGTCAACCCTATCCCAATCCGGCTCATGATGACGTAACAATCCCCATTTATATTTCAGAGGTATTAGACGATGCCCATGTCAGCCTCCGGGTTTACAACAGCATAGGCAATGAAGTGGCTATCATAATGAATGAACACATTAGAAAAGGCCGCCACCTGTTGAGTTGGAAAAACAATGAACCAGCAGGCCTGTATTTTATTACAATTAAGGTGGGGAGCAGAGAAGAGAAACGGATAAAACTAATCATTCAATAAATTACTGATTATGAACCCAAAGACAATTTTATTTTCAGCAAGCGCGGGGATGCTTCTCCTGTTTTCATTCACCATTTATGCACAGGAAACGGAAAGTACGAGTAAGGCTATTCGGGTAACGTTCAAGCCCAAGGATGCGCCTGCTATTGAGAACACCATTGTGCGGCATAATTATGCGTTGTTGATTGCCGTGCAGGAATATCAAGATTCGCTCATTGTCTCCCTCAACGAGCCGCTAAAAGATGCCACATCCCTTAAAGAGGTGCTGGTTGGAAATTATACGTTCGAACAGGAATATGTTTCGCTCCTCGCCAACCCAACTTTCGAGGAGATCAATGTGGCCTTTGACGATCTGAGCCATAAAATAACACCCAATGATAACCTGCTGATATTTTATGCCGGCCACGGATTCTTCGATGAAAAAACCAACATTGGTTATTGGATGCCCTCGGATGCCCAGGAAAAAAACAGAGCGAAATGGTTTAGGAATAGTGCGCTCGTAGAAAACATCGGTGCGATAAACTCTAAGCACACGCTATTGATTGCCGATGCATGCTTTAGCGGAGGCATATTTAAAACCCGGGCCCCCTTTAACAATGCCAGCATTGATATCAGTAAAATGATGAAAAGTGCCAGCCGAAAAGCCATGACCAGCGGCTCGCTGACAACAGTACCCGATAAAAGTGTTTTTATGAAATACTTATTAAAGACGCTTAATGAAAATGAAAATCAATACCTGCCTTCAGAAGATTTATTTGACGCGGTAAGAATTGCCATGAAAAACAACTCCAACACCCGGCCACTTTATGGAGAGATCCAAAATGTGGGCGATGAGGGTGGTAATTTTGTTTTGATAAGGAGGAATTAGAGGTTAGGCCTCACCTTAGGACAACTAAGAGACCTGTTAGGGTCTTTATAATTAATTACCCAATCGAAACCCTCTTAAACTCCGCCACCCCAAGGCCCTTCGATACACTATCCAAATACTGGGCAACAGTCTTTGAGCTATCCTTCACAAAGGACTGGTGAACAAGGGTGCTGTCTTTGAAAAACTTCTGAAGTTTGCCCTGTGCAATTTTCTCAACCATGTTTTCGGGTTTGCCTTCGGCACGTATTACGGCCTTCGCGATTTCCAATTCTTTCTCAATGGTAGTGGAGTCAACTGATTTTTCATCTACAGCTACCGGGTTCATGGCTGCGATCTGCATGCCTACGTCTTTGCCAGCGTCAACAACATTGTTGCCATTCACGCCTTTCAATGAAACCAGTACGCCCAACTTTCCACCGGCATGAATGTAAGGCACAACAGCCTCACCTGTCATGCGCACATATTCTGATACTTCGAGTTTCTCTCCAATCTTTCCTACCAGTTCAGTGATTTTATCAAGAATGGAAAGGCCTCCCACAGAGGTTGCCAACAGTGCATCTTTGCTTGCTGATTTGTTGGTGAAGGCAGTCTCTGCAATCAACTTCCCGAGATTTTGGAATTCTTCATTTTTCGCCACGAAGTCCGTTTCGCAATTCAGGGCAATCAACACGGCCTCTTTATTATCGCTTGAAGTCTTGACGAACACAGAACCTTCTTTGGCATCTTTATCGGAACGGGAGGCCGAAACTTTCTGGCCTTTCTTGCGGAGTATTTCAATGGCTTTCTCGAAATCGCCTTCCGCTTCGGTAAGCGCTTTCTTGCAGTCCATCATGCCGGCCCCGGTCATGGTGCGGAGCTTGTTTACATCTTGTGCGGTGATCATAATAATCAATTCTATTTAGCGATAAGCACTATTAAACTGAATAACGTGGATGGATTTCAGGAGATCGCTATTAATATTTGTGAAATCCTGAAACTATTATTACGAACTTCATTAGAAGCAAAATCCCAATTCCCAATGCTAAAAAGGTGAAAAATGTTATTCCCTATGTTTGGAATTGAAAGTAATTTCAGTGAAGAAATCATCCAGGTTATAAAAAACTATACCCTCCATTTTTTTTAGTTCAGAAGATGCCTGACCCCAAAAATATACTTCCACTCTCCATCCTTTTTTAAGGCACCGTTGAAGAGTAGGAACATAATCACGATCACCGGCTATAATCGCAATCGTACCGGGCTCAATATTATCTTCTAAGGTATCACGAATTGAGTTACTTAATTCAGCGTCAACTCCTTTTTCCTTACCTGAAAAGAAACTTCTATCAAAAATTCTTGCAGCAATTCCTAACGCCTTTAGTTTACCCCATAGTAAATCGTTTTGGGGAGGTCGGGAACCAACCAAAACCGTTTCCATTAGTTTGCGTCCGTTTCTTATTTTTTCTAAAAGTGCACCGTAACTGATCCTGACGCGAATAACTAGTTCGTCATCATAATAATATTTTTCTCTAGCAACTCTTTGTGCTTCAATAAAAATATTGGAATTGTCTATGAATAAATGCAATCCATTCACCTCAGTATCCTTATTATTGAAAACTATTTTACTTCCTCAACAACCTCGTCCACTTTTTTCTTCTCGTCTTCTTCTTTCTTCTGGCCTGCATCTTCCTTATCCTTCTTGCGTTCCATCAATCCTTCTTCAATTGACCGGCCAATGTATTTAGTTATGATTGAGATGGACTTAAAAGCATCATCGTTAGATGGAATCGGGAAATCAATATCCGAAGGATCGGAGTTGGTATCGACCATAGCAAACACAGGGATGTTCAACTTCTGCGCTTCGGCCACCGCGATATGTTCACGCTTTACATCAATCACAAACAAAGCGGCAGGCAATCGGTTCAGATCCGCAATACCGCCTAATTGTTTTTGAAGCTTGGCACGCTCCCGGGTGAGGGTAAGTTTTTCTTTCTTGGTAATGTTCCCGAAAGCATCATCTTTAGTAAGCTTATCAATTTGCGATAAGCGCTTCAACGACTTTCTGATGGTTGCAAAGTTGGTGAGCATGCCACCCAGCCAGCGCTCCGTTACGTAAGGCATGTTCAGGCGGGTAGCTTCTTCCACAATAATATCCTTTGCCTGTTTCTTGGTGGCCACGAACATAATCTTGCGTCCGCTTCTCACAATGCCTCGCAATGAACCGGCTGCTTCATCCAGGCATTTAATAGTCTTGTTTAAATCGATAATGTGGATGCCGTTGTTCTCCATAAAAATGTATTCCGACATTTTCGGGTTCCACTTTCGGGTTAAGTGCCCGAAGTGCACGCCTGCATCCATTAATTCCTTTGTGGTTATATTCTCTGCCATGGGTGTTCTGTTAACGCTTGCTGAATTGGAATCTCCTTCTTGCCTTCCTGCGGCCAAATTTCTTACGCTCAACCATCCGGCTGTCGCGGGTCAACATGCCTTCCTTTTTAAGGGCTGGCCTGTTTTCGGCATTGAATTTTGTCAGCGCCCGGGCAATCCCTAAACGCAGGGCTTCAGCCTGCCCTTTCTCGCCACCGCCCTCTACATTGGCCGTAACATCGTAGTGGCCTTCCAGCTTCGTAAGCACGAAGGGCTGGTTCACTAAAATCTGGTGTATATCCGACTTAAAGTAATCTTTAAGCTCCCGGTTGTTGATAATAATCTGGCCTTTGCCAGGCTTTACATAGACACGCGCGATGGATGTTTTTCTGCGGCCGGTAGTGTTAATAATCTCCATTATCTGGTTTTAAAACTTAAGTTCTTTTGGTTGTTGTGCCTCGTGAGGATGCGTTTCACCTGCGTAAACATGCAGATTGTTAAAAAGTTTTGCCCCAATCCTGTTTCCGGGAAGCATTCCGCGAACAGCGTGTTCAATTAATCTTATCGGATGTTTCTCCCTGATCATTGAGGGAGTCAGTTCTTTTTGACCGCCATTGTATCCCGAGTGGGAGAAAAGTACACGGTCAGTCCACTTTTTCCCGGTCATTTTTACCAGGCCCGCATTAATTACGATTACATGGTCGCCATTGATTACGTGCGGAGTGAAATCCGTCTTGTGCTTTCCGCGAATTACCTTGGCAATCTGGCTGGCAACCCTTCCCAGAACCTGATCTTTGGCATCAACCAAAAGCCATCCATTTTCAACGGTTGCCTTGTTGGCATTCTTGGTTTTATAACTATTATGATCCACTTGAAATAAGTTAAAATTCGTTCAAAAACTGTTTTCCCCCTCAAAAAGGGACACAAAAGTAGCCCGAAAAGATGAATTTGCAAGGCAAGGTACGGGATGCGTGAGTTTTTTTACCGGTTGTTCTTATGTAATTGATTGAGTAAGGCTTTAAAGTCTTTGGGGTAAGGCGCCTCTACCTCAATTACATTCCCATTTAAGCTAGTGAATTGAATTTTTACAGCGTGCAATGCAAAACGCTTAATAAATGGCTCTTCTTCTTCGTTTTTAGAGATTTTAAAGCCAGGCTTAATGGATGAGAGTAGGAGTGGAGTTCCTCCATATTCATTATCACCTGAGATTGGACATTTCAATAGTTTGAGGTGAATTCGGATTTGGTGCATCCTTCCGGTGACAGGTCTAGCCTCTACCCAGGTGTGCTTCTGAAAGATTTTCAAAGTCTGGAACACAGTCAAAGATGGTTTCCCTTTCGATGAAATCTTTACAGTTCCATCCGATAGTTTTTCAATCGAGGCATCAACAGTCTTTTGTTGTAAATCATGACGGCCATTCACAATGGCATGATAGATTTTGGTGACTTGTCTGGTTTCAAACTGAGCGCTTATCCATTTATATGCCTCCGCATTTTTGGCAATAACGAGCACACCCGATGTCTCCTTATCTAATCGATGGCCCACCGTTGCCTCGGGATACTCTTCACGAACTATCTTCAACAAATTAGATGGGCTTACGCGGTCTTCGAGGGTAGATAGGAACGGAGGCTTATTGACAACCAAAAAATCGTTGTCATCATAAAGGGTGATTTCATGGAGAGAGAGCCTGGGCATGCCTTTGGAATATTTACCCAAGATTACGCAATAGCCCCGACCTTTTCCGAAGGAACTCCTTTGGAGCAGGTCGGGGGAAAATAAACGAAAAAAAACTCGGCTTTAGCCAAAACTATATTTGGGCTAAAGCCCTTTGGTTTGTTTTAGATTTGCTCCCCGACATAAATGTCGGGGCTATTTTTTCTAATGCATAATCTGGGTTTACTCTTCCTGCCTCGCTCTCAACAATCTAAAACTAAACTCCGAACCTTTTCCAACCTGAGTTTTAACTTCCGCCTTACTGCTATGGCCCTCTAAAATATGTTTTACAATGGCCAGTCCCAATCCAGTGCCCCCTTGCTCGCGACTGCGGCTTTTGTCAACCCGGTAAAACCGTTCGAATATTCTGGGGAGATGTTCTTCGGGGATGCCTGCACCATTATCTTTAACAGTAACCTCAACCTGTTTTTTAGAGACGTCAAATTTCACCGTAACAGTTCCTTCATCGGCCGTGTTTTGAATAGCGTTCGATACCAGGTTGATGAGCACCTGCCTCATCCATTTCGCATCGGCCATGGCCATGGCTTTCTTCCTCGGCTCTTCAATTTTCAGTTTTATTTTTTTCTGCCGGGCTGTTTCTTCCAACTGATCGGCCACTTCATTGGCTAATTCATACAAACTCTGCGGCACCATTTTCATTTTGATTTCTCCTGTTTCAATTTGCGATAACATCAGCAGGTCTTGAACCAAACTTTCCAAGCCATCAAGGCTTTTGGCCGCCTTGTTTAAAAACCTGATTCTAACGGTTTCGTCTTTAGCGGCTCCATCAATTAACGTGTGAATAAATCCCTGCGCGGCAAACAAGGGAGTTTTTAATTCGTGCGATACATTGGCTACAAATTCCCTCCTGAACACTTCTATCTGTTTTAGATCTTCAATTTCCTTTTCTTTTGAATTCGTAAAAGAGAACACTTCCTCGTAAACCTTCCTCATGGGGTTGAACAATCCAGCCTGCTCAACCTCCAGAGCCATTTGGTCATGGTCTTTCTTCTTTTTTTTCTTTTGAGTGATTTTAAAAATGCGTTTGGCTTCCCGTAACACCACCAGTTCGAGGAAGGCGAACACCATGATGAAGGCAACCCAGAAAACAATAACGCCTACAGGCAAAAGCACTGGCCGGTCAAGCCCATGCACATTATATAATAAGAGAATGGTGACGAGAGTGATACAAACCGAAACCATCAGCGCCAACAGCCAACCGTCAAAAAAACCGGGTTTAAATTTCACTTGGTTCCATTAAATTGAATTGTAAGTCAAGAGTCCGAATATCGAATCTTTTTCCCGAAGATTTGACGGTAAGAGTCTTAAAGTTTTCTTCCTGATGGAGGCATAACGAAGAGAAAGGTACCCCATTTTCAAATTCACCTACTACTTTAATTCTTTTGCAAGGCTTGGAAAATCCAATTAACAGGAGAGCTATCAAACATTTCCGCATCATTTTCAAATCAAATTTATCGGTAATCCTTTTGAATACATAAAGTTAGTACTCTGCATGGAAATGGGATCGTGGCCATATTTTCACAGCAGCCTGATAGCTTGATTCAGGAAGCCCGCCAAACATTTCCTCCTTAATTTCGTGTGAAAACATATTTACCATGCTCAAGCAACTTCTTTGGAGGCATCCGCGTCTTGACCATGAAACCGCATAAATGACTTTCGAAATTTACCGGGCAAAAGATCAGGAATGGATTGAGGGCTGTAAGAAGGGCGACTCCACCGCTCAACGGAACGTCTTTGACCATTACTCAGGAAAAATGTACGCGGTCTGTTGCCGGTATGTGAAGGACAAAATGGAAGCGGAGGATGTGCTGGTAACGGCTTTCACCAAAGTGTTTGAGCGCATCCACCAGTTTAAAGCCGAAGGAAGTTTTGAAGGCTGGATCAGGCGGATCATGGTGAACGAGTCTCTCACCTGGCTGCGCCAGCATAAGTTTATGCAGGTGGAAACAGATATTGAAGCGGCAGATTATGAACCGGATTATCAGATGCTGGAAAACCATCTTCATGCGGAAGATTTATTAAAGTTGATTGATAAGTTGCCGGCCGGATACAAAATGGTGTTCAACCTGTATGCCATCGAGGGTTACACGCACAAAGAAATTGGCGAGCAGTTAGGCATCAATGAGAACACAAGCAAAAGTCAGTTGAGCAGGGCGCGCGTGTACCTTCAAAAACAACTGGTGTTGGTACAAGAGGAGTTAACAAAAAGTAAATCGCAATGGAAAACAAATTAGACAAGCTGTTCAGGGATAAACTGGAGAACCACTCCATTCAACCCCCGGCCAATGCGTGGGGGAAAAGCCCCCTAACCCCCGAAGGGGGGATGGGCACGGTCACGAGTGAGTTTGATAATTCCAATGTGAGCGTGGGGGTTCCCCCTTCGGGGGTCAGGGGGTCGTGGGGCTGGCGTATCGCTGCAGCCATTGCACTTGCAGGTTTTATTGGATGGTATGTTTTTGATGCGTCAACCAGCAAAGAACAATTGCCGGTAGCTAAAGAAACTACAACTGAGAAAAAATCAGAAGAAGTAAAAGTTGATCAGAATAATGCGGAAGAGAAAAAAGAAGTGAAGAAAGAAACGGTTGTTCCACCGAAGCAAAAGACATTTCAAGAATTTAAAAAACCTGTTCAATCTGTTCCGTTAGCCAAGCTGGAGAAAAAGGAAGAGGTAATTCAGGAAGAACACCAACCGGTGGAAACCATCGCTTCTGTGGAGGAAGTGAAAGAGACCCCTGTGTTAGTAGAGCCTGCTGTGCAACCGAAGCAGGAGAAAACGCTGGTGATTGTGTATTCGCTGGCATCGGTTGAACCCAAACAGGAAGTGGAGCCTGTGAAAACGAAAGGAATTAAGAAAGTGATCGAGTTTGCCAAAGACGTGAAGGGTGGAGAAACCACGTTGGCAAGTGTGCGCGACTGGAAAGACAATTTCTTTGGCGCTGATGAAAAAACCAGAACGGAAAAACAAAAGAGTAACAATTAAAGAATTGAATCATGAAAAAATTATCAATAGCCATACTACTATTTTTTGGAATCAATCTGATTCCCCACGCGCAGGCCAAACCGGCCGACTCGGTGGTGATAAACGTGGGCAATGGAAGTAAGATCACAATCGTGATCAAAGACAAAAAAGACCTGGAAACATTAAAGAGCTATAACTTTCAATCGCTGATGAATGACCTAATTACGAAGATCGAGAGCAAAGACACAGCCTCGGCTATGAAGCCATCTGCCGATTACCTGAAAGAAACTACCGTTACCCAGCCAACAGAAACAAAATCAAATGAAGAGGAATGGAAGAAACCTGAAACATCGGACTATTCAAGCGGTGATGTAACCGTGAGAGAACGTACTTACGCCCGTGGCACCTACCAGTCAATGAGTTTTGATTTGGGAACGAACAATTATTTATCGAACGGAAAATTTCCTGATTCCGGCACAGATCTTTACACGGTGCGTCCGTGGGGTTCGTGGTACATGGCCATCAACTCTGTTCACCGCACAAGGCTTGCGCGCACGTTTTTTCTGGAGTGGGGATTTGGGTTGAGCATGTACAACTTCAAATTTCAGAATGATGCGGTTACGATCAAGTCAACCTCCACCGGAGTTGACTATTCAATCGATGCGCGCGATGTTGATTTTCGCAAAAGCAAAATGTCGGCTTCGTTTGTCAACGCTTCTTTAGTTCCCGTGCTCGATTTTGGCGGCAACCGCAGGAAGCCGGTATTGTTTGATGGCAGACGATCGGATTCATTTCGGATTGGCTTTGGCCCTTATGCCGGATATCGGCTGGATAGTTTCAGTAAAAAAGTTTTCAAGGAAGATGGAGATAAAGAGCGCGAAAAAGACCACGATAATTTTCACCTGAACAATTTCCGCTATGGTTTGCGTGTGCAATTGGGTTACAAAGACACCGACTTGTTCTTCAATTATGATCTGAACGAACTTTTCGTTAAAAACACTTTGAACCCCAAGTTGAACGCCTTTAGTTTCGGGATTTCGTTTTAAGGCCTCACCCCCGCCCCTCTCCAAAGGAGAGGGGGGTTCGCACGGAGAGCACAGAGCACCCGGAGAAAGGCAAAACATTTTCTCCGTGATTACCTCAGTGAACTCCGCGTTCTCCGTGCGACAATCATTTATAGGCAATGCTGCGCTCGATGCCCCGGTCAAAGGAATCAACTCTGTTCTGCTTAAGCCTGTTTTGCCCGCACGGAGAGCACAGAGCACCCGGAGAAAGGCAAAACATTTTTCTCCGTGATTACCTCCGTGAACTCCGCGTTCTCCGTGCGACAATCATTTTGGGGTACCAATCAATCTATAATCAACCCTTCCCAATCAAATCCCATTCTTTCCTGCTTTTCCTTGACAGAAGATTGTTGGCCTCAGCATCGCTCACGAATAATTCTTTTTGCGAATCCCACTGAAGTGGCCTGGCCAGCCGATAGGAAATCAGTGCGAGGTGCATGGGCAGCGTCATATCGCGAACGTAATTCAAATTAGACTCCGGCTGGCTTCTTGATTTAACGGCATCAATAAAATTTTGCTGATGACCGGGCGAACGAATAATTTTTTGTGTTACGTCAAAATCTTTTACCGGTTTCCCATCAACGGTTACTTCGTGCGTTTCATAATCGCAAATCAATGTGCCTTTGGTTCCTTCGAAGTATGCACCGATGTGACGCTTCTCTGCGCCTTCCACTTTTGGGGGATCGGTTGTCCAGTATATTTTCAGTCCATCGAATTGAAATTCAGCATCGAGCCATTTGGGTGCATCGGCTATGCCATCGGGCTTCTCTCCTTTTGCGTTGATGGTTGTTAAGCCTTTCGGCTGAACGGCCCACCATACTATATCGGAGATGTGACACCAGAAATCGGCAAACATGCCACCGGAGTAATCAAGAAAATATCGATAGTTGAAATGCACCCGATCGGGAATGTATTCCACCATCGGTGCCGGCCCAAGCCACATATCATAATTGAGCGACTTCGGTGGAGCTTGTGGCGAAGGATTTCCCAAGCCCGGAGAAAAACCAGTCTTCCAAACCCGCACCGTTTTCACTTCACCAATCACCCCTGATTTAATTATTTCAACCACGCGGTGATAGTTGTCTCCGGCATGGATTTGTGTGCCCAACTGAAAAACCCTTTTATGCTTCTCCAACGCATTCAACATCATTTGCCCTTCCCTCACATCATACGACAACGGTTTCTCGCCATACACATCTTTGCCAGCCTGGAAAGCGAGGATGGCAATAGTTGCATGCCAGTGATCGGGTGTGGCGATGGTCACCGCATCAATATCTTTCCTGTCAAGCACTCGCCTGAAATCTCCATACAGTTTTGCTTTTGTATTGGGCTTTAATTTTTTGAGTGATTCAAAAGTTTTGTTCAGGTGTAATTCATCCACATCGCAAAGGGCAGCAATCTCCACATCGGGAAGAGCGGCAAACCAATTCATGTGATTATTTCCCATACCGTTCACACCGATGTGTGCAACCCGAAGCTGATCGCTGGGTGCAGCGAGTCCTTGTAATGATGGAAGGATGGTGAACCCTGCTAAACCGACTCCGGCTTTTTGGAGGAAACTTCTTCTGGAGATTTGTGGCCTCACCCCCCGCGAGGCGCGGGGCAGGCCCTGCCCCTCTCCGTCCCGAAGCATCGGGAGAGCGGGTGACTCTTTTTTGACATCAATTTCTTTGATAATCTTGTTCATTGCTTTTATATTCTGTTTTCTCCTCACCCTTCTCCAGACCGAGGGTTACTTTTCAGTTGGTAATTCTTCAATATTATTTTACCGCAGGTGATGTGTTGCCTGTTCCCTTCTCCTTCGGAGAAGGGTTAGGGATGAGGCCTTTCCCCACCGGCACATACACAACCTTCTTCGTTTCAAAAAACTCCTCATCAAAATATTCAGAAAGGTTGAATATCTGAACCGGTTTTCCAAGCTCGGCCATTTCTTCGTCCAGGTTGCCACCTTTCAAATAAAATATCCCATTCGCTAAGGAATGCTGGTATTCTTTTTTAAATTTTTTTTCGACCCAGCCATAGAACTCACTCATTCGCGCTACAGCGCGACTCACCACGAAATCATATTTACTTTTTACATCCTCCGCCCGGATATGAGTGGCCGTTATGTTTTTTAATCCCAACGAATTGGCCACTGCCTCAACAACCTTGATTTTCTTTCCGATAGAGTCAACCAAATGAAAATGACTTTCTGGAAATAGAATGGCGAGTGGAATTCCCGGAAAGCCTCCGCCCGTGCCTGCATCTAAAATACCTGAACCGGAATTAAAGGAGATCACTTTTGAAATCGCCAAGGAATGCAGAACATGATTGATGTACAGGTTCTCCATGTCTTTTCTGGAGATAACATTAATCTTTTCGTTCCAGCCAGCATACAAACTTTGCATCTGCTCTAATTGTTGAATTTGCTTCCCCGTGAGGCCGGGAAAATAATGAACAATCTGCTGAAGGTCTTTGTGCATGTGTCGCAGGAAATAGGATTACCCAATGGTTATATCTTGGTCAATGGCAATAGCTTTTTTCAGTCTGCTGCTCTCCGTGCACGCTTCAATTATATTAATGCCCATCAACGACTCTTCCGGCTTCACCACCGGCACAGCACCATTTCTTATACTGTTAAATACGCTGTCATAAAAGGCGAGATAGTTTCCCGGAATCGTCTCAAGCGGTCCTTCATAATGCCCACCATTGATGTCGGTGTTCAGTTTACCCCAACTGCTTTCAGGCTCACAGCCCCAGCCATCGCTGCCGGGAATTTTTCCTTCGGCCAACGCCTGCTCTTGCGGGTCAAGCCCGAACTTCACAAACGAACCATTCTCTCCGTGAAGGATATACCTGGGGCCTGGCTCACGCACCAGGTAACTTGATTTGAGGATCACCATCATTGGAGAGATTCCCCCTTTGGGGGTTAGGGGGCTGTATTCCATCCTGATGTCATAAAAGTCATCCACTTTTCCGCCCGTTCGTTGAATGCCCAATCGCGCATCAACAAAATCAGGAACACCAAACAAACACAAAGCCTGATCAATCATGTGTGAACCAAGATTATATAAAATTCCGCTGCCGGGGCCCTGCTCTTCTTTCCAGGTATTTTGTGCAACGTAGTTTCGGTAACGGTCGTAATGCGATTCGAATTCCACAATTTTTCCAAGTTGTTTCTCTTCGATTACTTTTTGGACAGTAAGAAAATCGCCATCCCACCTGCGGTTTTGAAAAACAGAGAGAACCCGGTTATTCTTTTTTGCCAGGCGAATTAAATCAGTTGCTTCTGCCGAAGTTACCGTAAAAGGTTTTTCCACCACCACATGTTTGCCAGCCTGCAACGCCTTCGAGGCGAAATCAAAATGAAATTCATTCGGCACATTAATGATAACCAGTTCAACATCGCGATGGTGAATGGCCTCATCTGCCGACTTCAATATTCTGGCCTTCGGATAGAGTGGGATCGGGTCGGCATTATTTCGCTTTACAATAGCATCCAATGAAAATCCGGGATGAACACCGATCAATGGGCAATGGAATACCCTTCCCGACATCCCATAAGAAAGAACTACAGTAGAAATTGGTTTGTTCATACCGGGAATTTCAAAGGATAAATCTAAAATTACTTTATAAAGGTGCAATAACAAACCCTGACAGGGTTCGAAAACCCTGTCAGGGTTCGATAAAAACAATTTAGTTTTTATCATAGCCGCAAAATTGGTAAACATCTCTACTCATTTAAATTGTGTAACCGCTATTTTTACCCGATGGAAACAATCAACACCCCGCAACTCTTTTCGCTAAAAAATAAAACATCCATCATTACCGGGGGCACGGGCGTGCTGGGCTCGGCTATGGTGAAAGGCCTTGCCTTTGCCGGTGCATCGGTAGTAATCGTGGGAAGAAGAAAGGAAGCGGCAGAAGCATTAGCGGCTGAATTAAACCAGGCGGGTTGCAGGGCGCTAGGCCTTCCGGCCGATGTTTTAAAAAGAGATGAATTGGTTTTGGTTAAAGATAAAGTGTTGAAGGAGTTTGGCTCCATTGATATTCTGGTCAATTCGGCTGGCGGAAATTTGCCAGGGGCCACCATCCCTCCCGATAAAAACTTTTTTGATTTGAATATGGACGACTTTCAAAAGGTGGTTGATTTAAATTTAATGGGAACTGTTTTGCCAACGCAGATATTTTCGGAAGATATGGCCAAAAGAAAAAAAGGGGTCATCATCAACATTGCCTCTATGGCATCGTTCAGACCGATCACCCGTATTGTTGGATACGCAGCGGCTAAATCGGCTGTGCATAGCTTCACGCAATGGATGGCTATTGAAATGGCAAAGAAATTTGGAGAGGGCATTCGCGTCAATGCTATTGCCCCTGGCTTTTTTATCACTGAACAAAACCGGGCCTTGCTCACCAACCCCGATGGAACCTTCACGGCCAGAGGACAATCGGCAATCAACAACACGCCCTTTGCCCGTTTCGGTTTGCCTGAAGAGCTGATTGGAACATTGATCTGGCTTTGCAGCGATGCCTCGGCTTTTGTAACGGGAGTAGATATTCCGGTGGATGGTGGGTTTAATGTGTATTGCGGGGTTTAATTATATACCAACAGGGCAAGTGGGTGTCCGACAGTTTTTCAGAAGTGAAAATTTTTATCAAAAACTTCTATCTGAATGAGCTAATCACCTCACCCCCGGCCCCTCTCCAAAAGGAGAGGGGTGCCCTCTTTTGTTGACTTCTACATTTATAATCGTTTATGTTCTTTTTTGAATTGCACGTATATCTTGTTTTTAAGAGGGAGTAGGGGACTCCTCCCCTCTCCGATTCGGAGAGGGGACGGGGGTGAGGTGAAATAGGGGTTCAAAAATTCCAATGCAAAACTCGTACAAGGACAAGTAGCTTTACTCTCCACCAAAACAAAAAATGTTACTTTTGCCGCGCCTTATTCATTA
>JAYUHI010000499.1:0-3162 GCA_043767095.1 Bacteroidota bacterium | reverse complement strand
AGAAAAACCTGGATCACTTCCACGTAAATGCCGGGCTTAGCAACCATCTGCATCACTACCGTTTCGAAAATCTGTGGATGGCGCTGAACCAGGAGAATTATAAACGCTACCGTGTGCTGGTGAGGGCAGGCGAAAAACAAAGCATGCTGGCCGCACTCCTTACAAACAACCTCCTGAGTTTTTTCAAAGGGGTGGACATCTGGCTGGATGGGCCGGTAACAGCCACCGGAATTTTTACAGAACATACCACGCAGTTCAAAGACCAGCCCATGCTGGCCTTTAGCGGAGAGTTTTCGGCTAATGTGGTGTTACCTGATTTTGTTGGGATCGGGAAAGCGGTATCAAGGGGGTTTGGAACCATTGTGAGTAATAAATAACCATTCATTCAAACAGTAAAGTGTAGGGTATACGACAGTTTTGCAAGTAGCATTTTAAAATGGTATGGATATATTTTTCTTTCGTATTAGCCCTGAAAGGGCGTAGTATCCAAAACGCAGGGCGAAGTCCTGCGTGGTTAATGGGCTCGAATTCTAGCCCTGAAGGGGCGAAATGATTCCGCCCTTTCAGGGCTGGCGATTGCTTAGTTATCAGTAACACTGGGCTTCACCCAGTGTTACTTGATGAAGCCCTTTCAGGGCTACACAAAAAATTCAATCACAAACTGTCGTACACTCAAAGTGTATGAAGGCACAGATTTGATTTGGAATTAAGGAAATTCCGCTATAATAGAAATATTGTTGATTGACCTACAACTTTTAAATGTTTTAACCGGTTATATTTAAATCATGGATGAAGTAGCTGTTGGAAACATTAATATTAAAGCAACCCGGACGCGGGACAAAAACGGCCGGGAAGGTTTTTTTCTGACTAAAAAAGATTGGGGCACCGTTCGATCCGTAATTGCCCACCAGGGAAAGGACATATCTTCTAAAAGAAAGAAAAAAGAAAGCCTGATGCCTGGAATAAGGGAAGCCTTTAAAGAAATTCGGGCTGATATTCTTGGCTCCAAAACCTTACCTGATGCCCAGCGGGACCTTTGACGTTATACGAACTCGCCAATTCGAAAAGGATTTAAAGCATATCCTAAAGAAGTATCCTCACTTCAATGCAAACATTCAGGCTGTCATTAATTCATTAAGGGCACCTCTAAAAACTAATAATGGAACGCAGATGATTATGATAAATTATGATTTTATCAGCGATAATCTGCCCAATCAGTATCATCAGCGTTCTATTTGTATTCATTCGTGAGTTATTAGAGATCCCATTATGTCAAAAGAAATTAATTGGGCGGTAGGGTGGAATAAATTATTACGGAATGAGCCTCCATATCGGTGCTACGGAAGGGCAGATTGCTAGTACAGTTTTGATCACAGGCGATCCGCTAAGGGCAAAATATTATGCCGAGACCATGCTCACTGATTCTTTTTGCTACAATCAGATCAGGGGAATGTTTGGCTACACAGGACAGTACAAAGGCAAAAATATTTCCATTCAGGGAACAGGCATCGGAATTCCAAGTACTGCTCTTTATATACATGAGTTGATCCATTCTTACCGCGTAAAACGCATTATTCGTTTTGGGACTTGCGGGGCAATCCACAAAGAAATCAATGTAGGTCAGGTGATCCTTTCGGAAGGCGCATTAACAGATTCAGGGTCTTCACAATTATATTTCCAGAATAATGATTCTATTCCGTTACCGCACAATATGCTTTTGGTTGAAGCGCAGCATAAAGCGGAAGAATTAAATATTTCTGTTCGTTGTGGAAAAATATTCAGTACAGATCATTTTTATAGTGACAATCCGGGTCGCTGGAATAATTCAATACGGCAAGGAGTATTGGCTGTTGATATGGAAACGTATATCCTCTATGCCATGGCTCAGAAATATGGATTTCAAAGTCTTGCAATTTTAACAGTGAGCGATAACATCCTGACAGGAGAATCAGCCCCTGCTGAATACCGCGAAACAAAAACGACTGATATGATGAAGATAGCCCTGGAACTTTCCGCTTCTTAAGGCCTACCCAATTTTAGCTTTATACACTTACAACTGAAACTGAACCGTGAATAAAATCCCAAAACTTCGGGCACCCGGTTTATTTAAGTACGTCATACAGTGAACAAAATCCACCCGGAGGAACCGGAAAATATTTTCTACTCCACAGCCCACTTCATGTCAAGCATCTCCCAAAGGGGACGATGCGAAATTTGAATTACTGTTTCCTTTTAAGAGGCAGGTAATTTAGTACACCATATTCTATAGCGCATTGTCCTCCTTCGAAAGGTAATAGTTGACAAAAATCTACCCTTGCAGAATCCTAACTAAATCTTCATTCACGTAGTAGATTTCCTTCCCATCTTTTTTCGGTACAAGTATCCTGGCAGTTATCAGGTCATCCAGGTATTTGGTGAGGGTTGTGCGCGATGTTTTCTTTAGCACGTGCCCTATTGTTTTCGCGCGGCTGTAAGGCTGGCTGAACAGTGCTTCATTTACTTCTTTATTATACCATTTCAAATTCTTTTTGCCATGCTCTAACGTGGATTCCATCTGCTTCACAATTTCGTTAATGAGGTTGTTAGTAAGAATTGATGTTTTTTCAACGGCATTAAGCATGTAGAGTATCCAGTTTTTCCAGGAAGCCCTTTGAGTAACCGCCCCCAGGTTGAAGTAATAATCATCCTTATTCTGGATGATATATTTGGAGAGATAAAGTACGGGCCTTGAGAGAAGACCCTTGTGGACTAAGTAGAGCAAGTTCAAAATGCGTCCGGTTCTCCCGTTGCCATCCTGAAAAGGATGGATGGCTTCAAATTGATAATGAGCAATGCACATTTTAATTAGCGGATCGGCCTTGTATTGTTCATCGTCCTGAATATACTCTCCCAGGTTAGTCATAAACTTTTCTATTATACCTTCGCCACGCGGTGGTGTGTATATAATTTCACCTGCCCTTAATTCACTTTCTCCACGCTTGATAACAACCATGGCTTGAGGGGGCCTTAGCGCTGACTTGGTTCCTTTTATTTGCTGAAATATCCGGACAATCAATTCGGTATCTATTTTACCGCTCTTGTCCAGAATTTTGTACCCTTCCCAAAGTGCCTCTCTGTACTTTAAGACTTCCTTCGTGGCAGGATTTGCATTCCCTTCTTTCA
>JAYUHI010000498.1:0-17623 GCA_043767095.1 Bacteroidota bacterium | reverse complement strand
ATCCTGTTAACCTGGCCTCCTGTGTTACAATCCGGCTGGGGATGAATTGGGCAACCAAACGAGCGATCCGATTGAGGTGGTGTATCGGTCACATAGTCTGTTCCCCCGCAACCCGTAACATCCCCCCATATATGACGAAGGCCAAAGAAATGACCAATCTCATGCACTGTTGTTCTACCTTTGCTGTAAGCCGGAAGTAAACTAAACGATCCATATTCAACTGAGCCAAATACCTTGTAGGATATTACTACACCATCTGTAAGCCTGTTTATGGGTGAGTTCTCTATCCCAGGTAAGGTACTAACAGGAAACTGTGTAAAACCAAGGTGACCAGAAATATCACATACCCAAATATTCAGATAGTCTTCCGCGGGCCAGTAACCATTGGATTTCAGTTCAACATTATCATTTATGGTCCATGTGCTTTTACTTCCGAGATGGCGGGTAATACCAGAGAGCTCAAATGTTATGTCCATTGAACCGGCTACAGTCAAAAACTCAGCGGGTGTCTGACTCTGGTCTTGGTTCAGGCGATTGTAGTCTTTGTTCAATACCTCAATTTGCGATTGAACCTGTTCATCTGAAATGTTAGAACCAAGGCCTGTCTGTTCACCCTTATGGATTATATGGACAACTGTTCTAATTGTATAGGAATTGGATGATGCGCGTCCTTGCTGGCGAGCCGTACCTGAATTTTTCATTTGACCTAACCAAATCTCAAACTGTTCTTCCCGCTCACGTGCTAACTTCTGGGTAATAAGGGAATGATTGTATTCCAATGAGCCACAGCGATTTTGCCCAGTAACATAGAAACAGGTCACCACCATATAGAGAAGAAAGAAGCAGGAGACACTGCGAGATATGTGCATTGATACCCCTTAAATTATGTAATGGAATTCCAAAATTAAAGATTCTCAACAAATACCAAGGTTGTCAATTCACCTAACTCACTGCTTCCAACTTCCTTTCTAACACCAAAAAAAACCGCCTCAGGTTTTTTGAGACGGTTTCTTAATTTTAAGATTTTTAAGAAATAGCTGACCTACTACACCTTAATCTCCACATCCACACCGCTGGGAAGTTCCAGCTTCATCAGGGCGTCAACGGTTTTGGCGCTGTTGGAATAAATATCAATCAAACGCTTGAAGGTGCAGAGTTGAAATTGCTCGCGCGATTTCTTGTTCACGTGGGGTGAACGTAATACCGTGAATTTTTCCTTATCGGTTGGCAAAGGAATTGGTCCGCTCACCACAGCGCCTGTTGCTTTAACAGCGCGCACGATTTTCTCTGAAGATTTGTCTACGAGGCTGTAATCGTAAGACTTCAGTTTAATGCGAATCTTCTGGTTCATATTTTTATTGATCTAAATCTTAATAATCCTGTATCCTGAAATCCTTTAATCCTGTACTTACTTAGCCGCCACGGCACCTTTCACTTCTTCAATAATTTTCTCTGCCAGACCGCGGGGCACTTGTGCATAATGGGAGAAGGTGAGCGAAGCAGCCGCTCTGCCCGATGTAATCGTTCTTAAGTCGGTTACATAACCAAACAATTCAGAAAGCGGCACATCGGCCCGGATAACCTGTGCATTTGCTCGGCCATCCATGCCTTTCATAATCCCGCGCCTGCGGTTCAAATCTCCTGTAACAGAACCCGTAAATTCATCAGGGGTAACTACTTCAACACCCATAACAGGCTCCAGCAATTGAGGGCGGCACTTGCGTGCAGCCTCTCTGAAACCAATCCGTGCGGCCAATTCAAACGATAAGGAATCGGAGTCCACATCATGGTAAGAACCATGAAACAAACGCACCTTCATCGAATCAATCGGGTATCCGGCCAACGGGCCATTAACCATCGCCTGTGTAAATCCTTTTTGAACAGCGGGAATAAATTCGCGGGGAATGGCGCCACCTACTACATCGTTCTCAAATTCTAAACCTTCCTTGCCGTCATCGCGCGGGCCAATTTCAAATACAATGTCCGCAAACTTACCCCGACCACCGGTCTGCTTTTTGTAAACTTCTTTGTGTTCTATGGAAATTGTAAGCGCTTCTTTGTAAGCCACCTGGGGTGCACCCTGATTGATTTCAACTTTGAACTCACGCTTCATCCGCTCAATGATAATCTCCAGGTGAAGTTCGCCCATCCCGCGAAGGATAGTTTGCCCGGTTTCACGATCGGTATTCACGCGCAACGTGGGGTCTTCTTCCACCAGCTTCGCTATGGCCAATCCCAACTTATCAATATCAGCCTGTTTTTTTGGTTCGATTGCGTAACCTATAACCGGTTCAGGGAACACCATCGACTCCAATACAACCTTATGTTTTTCCTCACAAAGTGTGTCACCGGTTTTAATGTCTTTAAATCCTACAACTGCACCAATGTCTCCTGCCTGAAGGCGCTCAATTTGATTTTGCTTATTGGCGTGCATCTGAAACACACGCGAAATCCTTTCTTTATTTTCTGAACGGGTATTATAAATATAAGAGCCTGATTCAAGGACTCCCGAATAAGCCCGAACGAAACACAGACGGCCAACGAAAGGATCGGTAGCAATTTTAAACGCCAGTCCAACGAAAGGTTTTTTCTCGTCAGGTAATACGGCAACTTCGGCACCCGTATCTGGATCGGTGCCCACGATGGAATCTTTATCCATTGGTGAGGGCAACAATTCCATCACATAATCCAGCATGGTCTGGACTCCTTTGTTTTTAAAAGATGAACCACAAACCATCGGCACGATGGCCATGTTAATCGTAGCCGCGCGCAGAGCTGCTAAAATTTCTGCCTCGGTAATAGACTCAGGGTTTTCAAAATATTTTTCGATGAGGGTTTCATCGAACTCGGCAACGGCCTCCAAAAGTTTTCCACGGTACTCCCTGGCTTCCTCTAGCATGTCTTCGGGAATGGGAACGACCTTGTAAGTCATACCCTTATCAGATTCATTCCATTCAATCCCGCGGAAGTTCACCAAATCAACCACGCCCCGGAAATTTTCTTCAGCACCCAAAGGCAATTGCAAAGCCACAGCCTTGCTGCCCAGTTTTTCTTTTACTTGTTTGCAAACATCCAGGAAGTCTGCACCAGCACGATCCATCTTATTGACGAACCCAATGCGCGCAACCTTGTAATTGTCGGCTAACCTCCAGTTCGTTTCCGATTGTGGCTCTACTCCATCCACGGCACTGAATAAAAATACTAATCCATCAAGAACCCTGAGCGAGCGATTTACCTCCACGGTGAAGTCCACGTGACCAGGCGTATCAATAATGTTAACGTGATAATCGTTGTTGCGGTACTTCCAATAAACTGTAGTGGCAGCGGAAGTGATAGTAATACCGCGCTCCTGCTCTTGTTCCATCCAATCCATGGTGGCGGCACCATCGTGCACTTCGCCAATCTTATGGTTTACTCCGGAATAATAAAGAATGCGCTCGGTAGTAGTGGTTTTACCCGCATCAATGTGAGCAGCAATGCCTATGTTTCTTGTATATCTTAAATCCCTTGCCATCAGTTCGGTAATCGGTAGTTGGTAGTCGGTAAGTGGTATTCGGTAATTCGTTTCCCCTGGGAATGAAGTTTATAAGCGGAAATGAGAGAAAGCCTTGTTGGCTTCAGCCATCCGGTGTGTATCGTCTTTCTTTTTTACAGCAGCACCTTCGCCTTTGGAGGCAGCGATTACTTCAGCGGCTAATTTATCCTGCATGGTTTTTTCACCACGGGCGCGTGAGTATTCAATCAACCACTTTATGCTCAGGTTGATTTTACGTTCAGGCCTGATTTCTACCGGCACCTGGAAAGTTGCCCCACCCACTCTGCGGCTCTTTACTTCTACGCCTGGCTGAACGTTGCTCAGGGCACGCTTCCATACTTCAAGCCCACTTTCGGTTGTCTTTTTTTCCACAATGCCAAGGGCATCATAAAAAACGTTGTAGGCCACGTTCTTCTTTCCGCGCTCCATCATGTAGTTCACAAATTTTGTGACCATGGGATCGTTGAACTTGGGATCCGGTAATAGATATCTTTTCTTAGGTTTTGACTTTCTCATCGTGTAATCAATTATTTTTTAGCTGCTGCTTTTGCTGCTGGGGCGGCACCGGCTTTCGGTCTCTTAGTTCCATATTTTGAACGGCCTTGTTGCCTTCCTCCCACACCTGCTGTATCCAGCGCCCCACGGATAATGTGGTACCGAACCCCGGGCAGGTCTTTCACCCGGCCTCCGCGGATCAGCACAATAGAGTGTTCCTGCAGGTTGTGGCCCTCTCCGGGGATGTAGGCGTTGACTTCTTTGGTGTTGGTTAACCTTACCCTGGCTACTTTTCGGAGGGCGGAATTGGGCTTTTTAGGCGTTGTGGTGTACACGCGCGTGCAAACACCGCGCCTCTGGGGGCAAGAGTCAAGGGCTGGCGATTTCGACTTAAACGTCAATTTCTTGCGGCCTTTTCTTACAAGTTGTTGAATGGTAGGCATTTATTAGTCCTTTTTTAACCTTTTAAAAATTTTGGACTGCAAAGGTATCAAGATGGAGTTAAGAGACAAATGAGGCGGTTGAAGAATTTTGTAGGATTTGGCCTTACCTACGCCCACACCTCCAACCCTTCTGAGCAATTTTTGCAAATCTCTATCTCCGATCTTGATCGAAGAATGGACTGCCTGAATTCCTGGTATGGCTCATTAATCCAAATTTCTTCAAAGGATTGTGTGTTGACATCGCCCATCACGTGCTTGGCGTCTTTATCAAAACAGCAAGGCACAACTTTGCCATCCCACGTAATCACGCAACTGCTCCACATTTTCCAGCATTGATTGAGCAATGGATTTTTGATGCTGAATAATCCGTCTTCATTTTTTTGATAGCGTGAATACTTTGGATTTTCGGGGATGAGGTTTGAACCGTTTTCAAAATCGTAAATCTGGGCCGTTTTCAATTTCACTTCATCAACCCCCATTTCTTTGGCTAACGCGTAAAGTCTAAGAATATCCTTTTCGTTTGCTCTCACTACCAAAAACTGAAAAACCACATGAGGCGTTCGCGACTTCAGTTTCTTCTTCCAAGCTAAAATATTTCGCGTGCCTTCCAATACTTTACTGAGTTGACCACCAATCCGATACTGTTCATAGGTCTCCTGACTCACACCATCAATGGAAATAATGAGCCTGTCCAATCCCGATTCAACCGTTTTTCTGGATGATTCTTCTGTGAGGTAATGGGCGTTTGTGGAAGTGGATGTAAAAATATTTTTAGATGATGAATAAGAAACCATATCCAAAAATTTTGGATTGAGATACGGTTCGCCCTGAAAATAAAAGGTGAGATTCATCAACACCGGTGAGAGTTGATCAATCACATTGGAAAAAACTATTTCCTTGAGCATTCCTGTTGGGCGTGTGAAGGAGCGCAATCCGCTGGGGCACTCCGGGCAACGAAGGTTACATGAGGTAGTTGGCTCTATCGAAACACCGAGGGGCAAACCTTTCATGAGCGGGATTCCTTTCGAGCGCGATTGTTGATAGCTGCTCCAGATTTGAAATGCATTTGCTAATCGTTGAGGCGATTGCCTCCGCATCCAAATCAAACTTTCATTGAAATTCGCCATCGGACAAAATTACTTTTTCGGATTTGATTGTCTTATCTTGGTCGGCTATTAATTCATATGATTAGAAAGAAATATTTGGTATTGGTTGCCCTATGCGCATCCTTATCCAACTTTGCCCAACAACTTTCACCTGAAGCCAAAATTTCGCTCATCACCATAGGCCCCACTCAGAAAGAATTGTACTCTGCTTTTGGCCACAGCGCTATCCGGGTTTATGATCCGCAGTTGCCTATTGATTATTTCTACAACTATGGCGTGTTCAGCTTTAACCAACCTAATTTCTATCTGAATTTCGCACGGGGAATCAACTATTACCAGCTTGGCGTTTATGACTATCCCCCGTACCGCGACTACTACATCCGCGAGAACCGTTTCATCCATGAGCAAATACTCAACTTAACTCCTGAACAAAAGCAAAAGGTTTTTGATTTCCTGGAGTGGAATGCACGCCCCGAAAATAAAATGTATTTGTATGATTATTTCTATGACAACTGCGCTACTCGTCCACGCGATGTATTGATAAAAGTTTTGGGTGATGATATTGTGTTTGATGAAACCCCAGAACAAAATTCTATCACCATCCGTGGCCTGACCAATATTTATCTTCATCACCAACCCTGGGGCGATTTGGGAATTGATATTTGCCTGGGCTTACCGATGGATAAAGTGGCGAAGCGAACCGAATACATGTTTCTGCCTGATAGTTTGGAATCAGGTTTCGATCACGCTAAAGTAAAATTGGATAGCACCTGGGCCCAATTAGTTGAGAATAAAATTTCAGTTTATGAGTCAACCCCAGCGCAACCATCATTTTCTGTCTTTCACCCTCTGGTGGTATTCTGGCTGCTGGCCATTTGTATTCTCGTGATTTCAAAAAATGATTACAGTAAAAAGAAATTATCCGTTTGGCTCGATCGTATTATTTTCATTTCTACGGGATTGATCGGGCTGCTGCTTTTTTTATTGTGGACGGTAACCAGCCATAAAGCCGCGGCAAACAATCTCAATATTCTTTGGGCGTTGCCCACCAATTTGGTTTTCCCATTTGTCAGCAAAATCAGAAAAAAATATTTTTTGATTGTTGCCGCGCTCACCGCAGGGTTGCTTCTCTCCTGGCTCATGCTCCCTCAACAACTCCACATATTCCTGGTGCCGTTGGTGATGGCTTTTGGAGTAAGATATTGGGTGAATTATAAATTATCATAAACATTGCACCATGACCAACCTGAAAATCAAGCTCTCCCTTTTTCTCAACTATTTTGTCTTCGCTATTCTATTGAACAGCGTGGGCACGGTTATTCTGCAAGTGCAAACGTCTTACGGTGTAAACGAATCTTCGGCCAGTGTGCTGGAAGCCTTTAAAGATTTGAGTATTGCCGCGGTTTCATTTTTGGTAGCTTCTTATATCACTCGCATCGGGTACAAAAATTCTATGCTCATTGCCCTTGGGTTAGTGGCGGTTGCCTGCTCGCTCATGCCATCGCTGGGCAGTTTCGCCATGACAAAAGTTTTGTTTGCCGTTACCGGAACTTCCTTCGCTCTCATCAAAGTTTCTGTTTATGCAACCATCGGCATCCTTACTTCAAACAAAAAGGAGCACGCCAGTTTTATGAATTTCATTGAATCATTTTTTATGGTGGGCATCCTTTCAGGATATTTTATTTTCAGCGCTTTCGTGGATAATGCTAACCCACAGTCGGCCAATTGGCTTACCGTATATTATTTTCTCTCCGGAATTTCCGCTGTTGCTTTCATCCTGTTGCTTTCGGCACCTCTGGACGAATCCTCGGTCAAACATGAAGAATCGAAAAGTATGCTTCGCGATTTTCAGGACATGCTAAAATTGGTGTTGGTGCCTCTTGTTCTTGTGTTTGTAGTGAGTGCCTTCACCTATGTGCTCATTGAGCAAAGCATTATGAGTTGGCTGCCCACCTTCAACAGCAAGGTGCTGAATCTGCCTGCAACGCTAAGCATTCAAATGGCCAGCATACTCGCTGCTACAACAGCATTGGGCAGATTTGCTGCTGGCATTGTTCTGAGAAAAATTCACTGGTTCCAGGTGATTGCCTCATGCCTGGTCCTGGCTACCATTCTGGTTTTGGTGGCCATACCGCTGGCTCAAAACACTGGAAGCGTGGAGATTACCGGGTGGGGAAACGCCCCGCTTGGCGCTTTTGTATTTCCTATGATTGGTTTATTGTTGGCGCCCATTTACCCTGCCATCAATTCAGTCATATTAAGTTCATTGCCCAAAAAGCAACACGGTCCTATGTCGGGTTTGATTGTTATTTTTTCTGCTTTAGGCGGAACAACCGGCTCCATCATCACCGGCAACATTTTCCAACGGTATGGCGGTGAGAATGCTTTCTACTTTTCCATCCTTCCCATCTCGATTTTATTAGTGGCTCTGTTTATTTTTAACCGCCTTCTTAAAACATCGGAGCAATCCCAACCAGGTTAGTCATGGGTGATTTAATATTTCCTCTTCAGATTCATGAACTGGGTGAGTTGTTTGAGGCCGTTCAAATGCAAAACATTTTAGGTGATGGAAAAACTTTTCCCGATTGCCTCGCCAAACGCGAACTGAAAAAAATTTCGATTGATTTCCAAAGGATAAAAAAATTACCTGATTTCAATTTAAAAAAGTTTGTAGCAGAAAATTTTGAGTTGCCCGCGGACAATCAAATTGATTTTGTTTCAGATAATAAAGGCCCGGTTTCAAATCACATAGAATCACTTTGGACATTCCTCACCCGTAAAACCAACACCGAAAATAGTTCGCTCATCCAATTGCCCAATCCATACATTGTTCCGGGCGGGAGATTTCGTGAATGCTATTACTGGGACAGTTACTTCACTATGCTGGGGCTTCAAAAATCAGGAAGGATGGATCTGATTAAAAACATGGTGGACAATTTTGCTTTTCTGATAGATACGATTGGATACATCCCCAACGGCAATCGCACTTATTTTCTTGGCCGGTCGCAGCCGCCTTTTTTCAGTTTGATGGTAAAGCTGCTGTCTGAAGAATTAGAGGAGGCGCTGGAGAAATATTTACCTCACCTGGAAAAAGAATATAGTTTCTGGATGGATGGATTGGAGCGATTAGAGGAAACCAATCCTACCCAAGCACGCGTTATTTTATTGGAGGATGGCTCTGTTCTCAATCGCTACTGGGATTCTAATCAAACACCCCGACCAGAATCGTACAAAGAAGACGTTGAGCTTTCGCACCAAAGCAAGCAGGCACCCGAGGAACTCTTCAGGAACTTGCGTGCTGCCGCGGAGTCGGGTTGGGATTTCAGCAGCCGGTGGTTTAAAGAGGAAGGAAATTTTGCATCGATCCACACTACAGATATTATACCTGTTGATTTGAATTGTCTGTTACTTCATTTAGAACAAACCTTAATCGAAGCTTACCAGCACACTGGCAATAAATCGAAGGCAGAAAAATTCTTACTGATCGCTCAAAAAAGAAAATCAGCAATCCGAAAATACTGCTGGGATAGCAATCAGAATTTTTACTTCGATTACGATTTTCAATCGAAAAAAATAAAAAAAGCTTTGACCCTTGCTGGATTTTTTCCCATTTTTTTTGAAGTAGCAACACCCGGTCAAGCCAATGAAATGGCCAAACACCTGGAATCAAAATTTCTTAAGCCCGGTGGCCTAACCACCACCCTCGAATTTTCCGGGCAGCAGTGGGATGCCCCAAACGGATGGGCACCCCTGCAATGGATTTGCTTCAAAGGTTTGGTAAATTATGGATTTGGTGAATTAGCCGAACGAGTAAAAAGGTCGTGGCTGTCTTCAAACGAAGCCGTGTTCAGAAAAACCGGAAAGATGACCGAGAAATATGATGTGTGGAATGAGAACGCTGACGCCAGTGGTGGCGAGTATCCCAATCAGGATGGCTTTGGCTGGACCAATGGGGTTTATTTAGCGATGATTCAATTAGCCACAGATGACACAGATTAGCACAGATAAAATGCAAGAGCATCGTCCTTGCTGGCAAGCCATCTGTGTTCATCTGTGAAATCTATGGCAATGCTTAATACACCTGTATCTTAGTTTATCCGCCACAGATGACACAGATTAGCACAGGTAAAATGCAAGGGCATCTTCCTTGCTGGCAAGCCATCTGTGTTCATCTGTGGAATCTGGCAATGCTTAATACACCAGTCTCTTAAACTCTAGTTTACTTCGTCCAAAGTTTACAAGTAAACCAACTTTGCATCCTGATGCCCTAAGGTAATTGATGGTTTGAGAAATATTCTCATCAGAGAGTCCGCCCTCGGCAGCCTTTATTTCAAGAATGATTTTTCAGTTCACAACGAAGTCAGCAAAAAACCGATGAGGAAGAATGACTCCTTTGTATTCAATTCTAAATTCTTTTTCCCTTTCAACCAGAATGCTTTTTCTTTTGGCCTCAAGTTCAATGGCATCTTTGTAAACGATTTCCGCAAAACCATGACCCAAGATCCGGTGAACTTCCATACAAATGCCAATGATTTCATGGGTTTCATCCTTGTAAAGAAACTCGGGCTCATTTACTTCTAGATTCATGACGCATTAGTTTAGTTAGCCGCGCAGATGAAACAGGTAAGCACAGATAATCCCTCTGTGCTTATCTGTGTAATCTGTGGCGAAATACTATAAGTGTATCGGCCTGTTAGCCGTAGCGCTCAAACACGCCTCTTTAAATGCCTCCATATACGTTGGGTGGGCGTGGCTCATGCGCGAAACATCTTCGGCTGAAGCGCGGTATTCCATCGCTACCACACCGGCCGCAATCATATCGGCTGCGCGGGCGCCAATGATGTGGGCACCCAGAATTTCATCCGTATTTTTATCGGCCAGGATTTTTACAAGGCCATCAACATCCATCGAAGCGCGGGCACGGCCCAAAGCTTTGTATGGAAAGTTCCCCACTTTATAAGCGCGCCCCGCTTGCTTCAATTGTTCTTCGGTTTGGCCAACACTGGCCACTTCAGGCCAGGTGTAAACTACTCCGGGAATTAAATTGTAATTGATATGGGGTTTCTGTCCCGCCATTTGCTCGGCAACCAAAACGCCTTCCTCCTCGGCTTTGTGTGCCAACATGGCGCCACGCACTACATCGCCAATAGCATAAATATTATCCACTTTGGTTTTCAAATGATCGTCCACTGTAATCATTCCTTTTACTGTTTCAATGCCCACCTTATCTAACCCCAGCCCATCGGTGTATGGTCTTCGCCCGATGCTCACCAAACAGTAGTCACCTTTCAGTTCCAACTTCTTGCCCGATTTATCTTCCGCGATAAGCGTCACTTCTTTTCCTGTATTTTTCAATTCTGTCACTTTGTGGCCGAGGTAAAAATCCATTCCCAATTTTTTCGTGGCCTTCAGAAGTTCTTTGCCCATGGTACTGTCCATCGTAGGGATAATCGAATCCAAAAACTCCACCACAGTAATTTTGGAACCGATACGTGCATACACAGAACCCAGTTCCATTCCAATCACTCCACCGCCCACAATGATCAGGTGTTTGGGAATTTCTTTCAATTCGAGTGACTCCGTACTGGAAATAATTCTTTTCTTATCGAAGGGAGCAAACGGAAGTGGCGTGGGCTTGGAGCCACTCGCAATTATAATTTTATCGGAGGTTATGTTTTTACTCTTGCCGTCCTTGCCGGTGATTTGAATGGTGTTCTTGTCCACGAACGACCCCACACCGGTGTGCACATCAATTTTGTTCTTCTTCATCAGGAAGGCGATGCCATCGCAAGTCTGTTTCACCACTTCGCCTTTACGCTTAATCATTTGGGCGATGTTTGCTTTAGGTTCAGGGATATCGATGCCATGCTCTTTAAAGGTGTGCGCAGCATTGTGGAAATGTTCGGTGGAATCGAGCATGGCTTTGGAGGGAATGCAGCCCACATTCAAACACGTGCCACCGAGCGTATCATACTTTTCGATGATGGCCGTTTTAAAACCAAGCTGAGCGCATCGGATGGCGGCCACATAGCCACCGGGGCCAGAGCCAATAACTGTTACTTGATAATCCATAGTTTTCTTAATTTTTTACTAAATCCTTAAGTTTCAATATAGCTCTATGATCAGAATTATCCGTAAAGAATTGAATCAGCTTTTTTTTCCTTTTTTCAGGATTCTTTTGAAGAGTAAGTACATCGTGAAGGGCGTGCGCATCATTGGGAAGTGCATATCCTTTTAAATCAATTTTGCGATCTTTGGCCAATCGCAAGGTAAAACCCTCAAGGTCAGGCCTTAATGCTATTATTTTATTCTTTCGGATATTATCGACCATGCAAATCATATATTGATCCGTGTAGACCGGATTAAGGGAAAACAAGTATTTCAAATATGGATCCTGAGCCCGGCCTGGGTCTTCATCAATTAAACCCATTGATTGAGTTTCCTTAAAAAGCTTCTTCGAAACATTGCTCCTGCCAAAAGAGTGGCCTCCTTTCAATTTGCTGACGGCAAACCCAAGATACCGCAACATTGACTCATCTGCATAGCACTCAAAGAAAATCATGTAGGGCTAAGTAGTTTGTCAAAATTCAAGAACACATCTTCTCCCAGGTTTAAAATTTCGGAATTACCGTTTGAATCCAGTTGGGTAACTTTTGTTTGATATTGAAACATATCTACGAGGTTCACTACAATTTGTTCCTCATTGGTTTTTTCAATCAAAGACTTTAAAAAAACAGGATTGTGCGTACTGATAAAATATTGTTTTGACTCATCTCTGGAAATACGTTCGGCCAGTATTTTTGTATAATATGGAAATACATTCGACTCGGGTTCTTCAAATATCAATGTAGTTCCTGCTTTATTCGACTCCATGGCCGTGAGAAAAAAAATAATCCGTTGGAGCGTATCCGAAATGACTTCAAAGGGGTATGTAGTTAAAATGTTATCCTCCTCTTTTGAAATTTCAATCTCGGATGTGGCTTGACGGAACGTGAGCTTAAAGCCCCTGTCTTGCACAAAATTGCTCACCAGAAGCCTGAGAGATTTATTGGTTTGAAGGATACTAAACAGATTATCGCCATTGGGAGGGAAAAGAAAATCGTATCCCTTGCGATGAAACTTTTTCAGGTTTCTGAAAAAATATGGATGAATTTGGAAGTCATACATATCCCCTGATGCTTCAGACCCAGTTAACTGTAATGGATACTCATTTACTTTTTTATCTCCATGGGCAAAACGAAAAAATACCAAGTCCCTGTTGTAACTGATTAAGCAAACCCTATCGCTGGCAGAAACGCTCACCGTGTTGGACAAATCATTTTCAAAAAACAAGTTACTTAAATCACTGTTTCTTATCAGAGGACTAATATTTCCGGTGTAGGGCAATGCAAACAAAGCCAAAGCTTCCAGGAGATTGGATTTCCCTGTGTTTGGTTCACCAATAAATACATTAACTCGTTTACAATTCAGTTGAACATCTTTAACTGACTTGAAATTCTGAATCCTTAATGCTTCTATCGTGCCCATTAGATTCCAAGTATCAACCTTCCTGGATCTTCCAATAATTCTTTCACCCGCACCAGGAAACTCACCGATTCCCGCCCATCCACAATTCTGTGATCATACGAAAGAGCGAGGTACATGATGGGCCTCACCACCACCTGCCCGTCAACCACAACAGGGCGCTGAACAATGTTGTGCATACCCAATATAGCCGATTGCGGAGCATTAATAATTGGCGTTGATAGCATTGAACCAAAAACCCCACCATTGGTGATGGTGAACGTTCCTCCTGTCATTTCATCAATGGAAAGTTTTCCGTCTCTTCCTCGTGCAGCCAATCGCCCGATTTCTGATTCAATTTGATCGAACGACATCGTTTCGGCATTGCGAATTACAGGAACCACTAATCCTTTTGGTGTAGAGACTGCTATGGATATATCGCAGTAGGCCGGGTAAACAAGCTCATCGCCTTGTATGAGTCCGTTCACTGCGGGCCACTCTTTTAAAGCAATGCAAACGGCTTTCGTGAAGAAAGACATGAAGCCCAATCCCACACCATATTTTTCTTTGAATTTGTCTTTGTATTTCGAGCGAAGATCCATCACGGGCTTCATGTCCACCTCATTGAACGTGGTGAGCATGGCCGTTTCATTCTTCACCGCTACCAATCGCCTGGCGATGGTCTTACGAAGGGATGTCATTTTCTCTCTTCGCACCGAACGGGCTCCTGCAACTACCGGAGCGCTGGCAGCAGCCGGTTTGCTTTCTGCTTTCGCTGGTGCTGCTTGTGCTTTCGCTGCATCTTCTTTCGTGATACGCCCACCAGGACCGCTACCACCCACCTGTGATGTTGGAATGCCCTTCTCATCGAGAATTTTAGCCGCAGCGGGAGACGGATGACCTGCCGCATAATTTTTATCGCCTGAAGTAGCAACGGCAGTTGGTGTTGCAGCAGATGTCTTGGCAGGGGCCCCATCCATCACTTCAATTCTGCAAATCAAACCGCCAATCGGGAGTGTGGTTTTTTCCTGGGCTACGATCCGCAAAATGCCGTTGGCTTCAGCCGGCAATTCAAACGTAGCTTTATCGGATTCAACTTCTGCGATTACTTCGTCCAGTGCAACAAAGTCGCCATCTTTTTTCATCCACGTGGAGATGGTGACTTCTGTAATGGATTCGCCTACGGCCGGAACTTTCATTTCTTTGATGGCGCCTGTGGCCTTGGGCGCAGCGGAAGTAGTGGAAGGTGTTGACATTTTATTTTCTGGTTTTGTTGAAGAAGATTGTATTGCGCCCGATTCATCGATCTCGCAAATCAATTCACCAATCGGCACCACATCGCCTTTTTGTTTTTTGATCCGAAGGGTACCGGCCGAAGGTGCGGTGAGTTCGAAGGTTGCTTTGTCGGATTCCAGTTCGGCAATCACTTCGTCCATTTTCACCACATCGCCATCGTTCTTCAACCAGTTGGCAATAGTTATCTCGGTGATGGATTCGCCTACAGTGGGGACTTTAACTTGCTGGGCCATATTCTCAATTTAAGATTTACGCTATTAGATTTTAAATTTTGCCTTGATAAAGATCCTGTATAGGAAAAATCATCTGATAATCTTCCCAATTTATATTTCCCTGAATGATTTTGAATTTTTTGAAATTTGACTCCTTCAAAAACTTCTTAACCTCAGGATGTCCGGAGTTGGTAAGAAATGGTTTAAAGTCCACTGCCCTATCGTTGCCATCACTGAAGGTTATCCTCATCACATAGTCCTTCAAATACTTAGCTTTAATAATCGTTACAATTTTGGATGGCCTGTTTCGTTCGATTATGATTTTCATTCCTGTTGCAGTCCTCACCCCCATCCCCTCTCCGGGGCGGAGAGGGGTGACTGTATTGGAAGCTGTTCTTGGCGAATTCAAAGTGATTTGCGTTTTAAAATCAAACTACTATTGAAACTTTAATTTTAGGGAACAAGCTAATTGAATTTCTATATCTCAAACGCCTGGGCTACAATTTTCTCTTGCTCAATCTTATGAATTTTGTTGTAGCCCGTGGCCGGGGATGCACTTGCTTTTCTCGCCACCACTTTCATTTTGGTGTCGGGCATCATGCGCTGCATGAACGACCACGCACCCATGTTTAAGCACTCCTCCTGCACCCAAATCAGTTCAGCCCCTTTATATTTCTTGAACACAGCTTGCAGTTGTTTTTCAGGGAAAGGGAACAACTGCTCCAGCCTTATCACGGCAGTGTCTTTGATTTTCTTCTTCTGCTGATACTCCAGTAAATCGTAAAATAATTTTCCTGAGCACATCACCACACGCTTCACGTCTTTAGCGTTTGCATTGGCATCGTCAATCACCTCGATAAACGAGCCCGAAATAAAATCTTTAATGGGAGAAATTACCGCAGGGTTCCTCAACAACGATTTAGGCGAAAACAAAATGGCGGGCTTCCTGAATTCCCACGCTACTTGCCTGCGCATCATGTGGAACAAGTTGGCGGCCGTAGTAATGTTCATCACCACCATATTATTTTCTGCAGCTAACTGAAGAAACCGCTCTGGCCTGCAACTCGAATGCTCGGGACCCTGGCCTTCATAACCATGCGGAAGCAACATTACCATGCCGTTCATGCGTTGCCATTTGCTTTCCGCGCTGGAGATAAATTGGTCAATCATCACCTGTGCACCATTCACAAAATCCCCGAACTGCGCTTCCCAAATCACCAGCGCCACCGGGCTCGACATAGCATAACCGTATTCAAAACCCAACACGCCAAATTCAGACAGCAGTGAATTGTAGATATGGAACTTCTCCTGCTTTTTATCCATGTTGTCCAACCCGCAATATGTCGCGTTGGTGTTGATGTCCCAGAAATAAGCATGGCGATGAGAGAAGGTTCCGCGCTTCACATCCTGGCCCGTCATGCGCACGGGGATGCCTTCCAACAGCAACGAACCATACGCGAGCAACTCGGCCTCGGCCCAGCCCAATTGTTTATCTTCGAAGAAAGCTGCCGCGCGGTCTTTAATAAGTTTCTCTATTTGCTTAATGGGTTTGAAAGTTTCTGGCACCGTTGTCAATGCCTTGCCGACTTTATCAATCACCGCCTGGCTGATTCCAGTCTTGGGCGATTGCTCAAAATCTTTGTCGGTTGCCCTTCTCAACTGTTGCCACTCTTCTTCAATCTTTTGCACTTTGTACGGAAGTGGCTTCTGTTTGATATCATTCAGCCGGTCTTGCAACTGGTTGCGGAAGTTTTTGTCCATCTCATCGGCCAAAGCCGCATCAACTCCGCTCGCCACTAATTTCTTTACATAGATTTCCCGCGGGTTGGGGTGCTTGGCAATCAGGTTGTAAAGTTTCGGCTGTGTAAATTTTGGCTCATCGCTTTCGTTGTGGCCATGCCTGCGGTAGCACAGCATATCAATGAAAATATCCTTCCCGAATTTCTGACGATACTCTACCGCGAGGTTGGAACAGAAGGTCACTGCCTCGGCATCGTCACCGTTCACGTGAAGGATGGGCGAGTCAATTATCTTGGCAACATCCGTACAATAAATAGAGGTGCGCGCATCATCAAAATCGGTGGTGAAGCCTACCTGATTGTTGATAACGAAATGAATAGTGCCTCCAGTTGAATACCCTGCCAAACCCGACATCTGCACACACTCATACACAATGCCCTGGCCCGCCACAGCCGCATCGCCATGAATCAACAAGGCCATCGCTTTACTTAAATCTCCTTTGTACTCATCGTCAATCTGCCCGCGCGTGTAGCCCAGCACCAAAGGGTTAACCGCCTCCAGATGCGATGGGTTGGGCGTGAGCTTAACATAAATATTATTTCCGGAAGGCGTAGCAATCTGGCTGGAGTAGCCCAGGTGATATTTCACATCGCCATCGCCCATCGTCAAATCTGGCTGAACATCTCCTTGAAATTCAGTGAAGATTTGCTCGTAGGTTTTTTCCATGATGTTGGAGAGCACGTTCAACCGTCCGCGGTGCGCCATGCCTATCACCACTTCTTTCACCCCCAACTCGGCCGACTTATTAATAATGGCCTGCAAAGCTGGGATTGTGTTTTCCCCGCCCTCAAGTGAAAATCTTTTCTGGCCCAAAAATTTGGTGTGAAGAAAATTCTCGAACACCACCGCTTCATTCAATTTGGAAAGAATGCTCTTCTTTTCATCGAGCGTTGGGTTGTGATTGTAGTAGGCCGTTTCGCATTTCTGGAAAAACCACTCACGCACCTCATCGTTGCGGATAAAATTATATTCAAACCCAATCGTGCCAACATAAACTTTGTTCAGCTTTTCAATGATTTTGCGAAGCGATGACTTCGGCATCCCGATTTCTGCCGCCACATCAAACTCCGTGTCCATGTCTTTATCGGTAAGCCCGAAAAACTTAGGGTCGAAGTGAACGTTGTGGTTCCTTCTTTCCCTCACGGGATTGGTGTTCGACTTCAAATGCCCGAAAGAGCGGTAGGAGAAAATCAGGTTGCGCACCTCCGTCTCTTTCAAGTCAGCCGTTGGCGC
>JAYUHI010000497.1:0-7537 GCA_043767095.1 Bacteroidota bacterium | reverse complement strand
CACCTTTAATGCTTTTAACATCACGGTTATCATCAAATACTTTCAACAAATCTTCTTCCTTGTAACCAGTCCTCCTCAAATCAAGTGTTCCGAATGTGCCTCCTATAGGTACCGGAATAGGTGTTTCATCGCCATAGGTATTGAGACCGTCAAAGTTCGCGTTGCGCCTTAAATCCACTGTTGATTCAGGATTGTTCCGGTCGGTTTTATAATCGTTGCCAAGCCAGTCGGTGGTTTGCATGTAAGAGAAGTTTACTTTAAAGGCGAACTTATTTTTAAAGGAGTTTGCATATCGGATGCTTACCTGATTCAATGGGTTAGACCCACCGGCATCTGATTTTACACGGCCGGCTTTGTATTGGGCGCTAAGGCCCTTGTATTCAAAAGGACTTTTGCTGTTCATAATCAGGATACCATTAAAAGCATTGGGGCCATAAAGTGCGGAAGCTGCCCCGGGTATCAGTTCCATGCTTTCGGCATCCAATTCGCCCACACCCATAATATTCCCGGTCGGGAAATTTAAAATAGGCGACTGCGTATCCATTCCATCTACCCACTGCACAAACCGCTCATTGGCTATGGTTGCAAAGCCACGGGTATTGACTGAGGTCATATTTAGACTTCCATTATTGACCTGAACGCCCTTCATATTGGCCAGTCCATCATAATAATCGGGCGTAGCAGCTTGCTGAATTTCAATACGGTCCATTTTTTCAATGGTAACGGGGGCATCGATGGCCTTTTCACTCATTCTGTTTACGATAAAAACTATTTCGTTCAGCGAAGTAGACTCTTCTTCCAACTTAATGTCAAGATTCGAAACATTGGCTTCGGTGATGGCCATTTCCTGAGTCTTAAAACTAATATAAGTGACGGAGATTGTAAGCGGAGGACTGGCCTTTACCGTTAAGTTGAATTGACCGTCTTTGTCCGTTGTGACACCGAGGACGGTTCCCTTCACTACAATATTGACCCCCGGCAATGGATCACCGGACGTAGCATCTGAAACCTTTCCTGAGATTACAGTTTGAGCAACTGCCCCGATCACCATTGCTTGAATGATGAACAACGGGACTAACCTTCTTAGATAATGTTTTGTCATAAGGATTTTTGGTTTAATACTTCTTTAAAGCTAACAAGTTTTTTAGAAATTCAAGCGAATGACAGTTCGTATTTTTTGAATGGCAGGCATTTCTGGCCACCCGAAAAATGAAACTATCAATCTTGCCTGAGTAAAAATATCAGGTTAATCCTAACGAAGTGTTGCATATTTTGCAGTCCCGTCATTTTTTATTTGCAAAAACTGCTGATGTTGACAATCTGCATATGGAATCAGGTTTTACCAATCAATTTTACCAACCTGTCGCACAGGTCGTTCATTTCCTTGACCATGGCTTCATCGCCTGTGGCATTCAAAGCGCATTGGGCGAGGCCGCCTATGCAATCAATGTAAAACCGTTTCATGTGGTCAATGGGCATGTCTTTCGTCCAAAGGTCTATGCGCAAAGTGTTTTGCTGGAGCGGGTCCCAGATGGAAAGACCGATGGCTTTGGTTTCTGAAATCCCGCCTTCGGGTTTGTCTGTAGCCTCCCAGAAAATTTTTTCAGGGACGTTTTTGTCGTCAAGTTCAATGGTGAATTGTATGGTGGAGGTTTTCATGTGGTGGATCAAGTCTCAAAATTCATATGCGTATTTAGAAATCAGAAGGATTCCATTTGCCTTTCTTTTTCAAGTTGATGATTCTCTTCAGAACAAGAATATCGTGCTGATCTAAAAGGCCTTTATCACTTGACCTATTGATAGCCATTTTATTAGTTAATAGGTCGCGTATGTCAATCACTTTCATCCTAAGGTCATCCATTTTGGCATAAATAGCATTCTCAAAAATTGCATCAATTGAAACCCCAATTGAATAGTTCAAAATATCGACACTGCTTGGTGACATGCCGAAGCTAAATACGTTAGGGGTGAGGAAATCATTGGGGGTCAATCCTGTAACTTCGAGTCCTAAATCTTGGCAGGAATCAATGATTTTAGCGCCATTCTTTAATGTTGGTCTAACGAGAATATCGAGGTCGCTGGTTGTTCGTTCAACACCGTGATAGATCGAGGCATGCCCGCCAATAAGTACAAATTCAACTCCATGAAACAAGAACTTTCTTAAAATCCGCTCATGCGTTTTCCGAAAATGATCTTTCATATGGTCACCTTCTTTTTCACAACTTTCATGCCTTTCATTGAGCGATATCTGTATTTTTTGCCCCAGATTCTTTTTGCTAGCTCCTCACTATGACGCAGGCGGTCGCTTGGTTTTAATGACAGGAACATCTCTTGCTTAAGTTGAGCATCCTCAGCAAAAGTAATTTTATTGACCTTGTTAGGGTTATATTTTTTCAGCAGTTCAAACATTGCGTAAAGTTAAGAAAAATTCAAGTGCCTCCGGATTCCGCAACGATCCCGCATTCACCACTTTCTCCGGATTTTGACCCATCAATATTTTCTTCACCGGTGTTTCTGTTTTCTTCCCGCTCAATGTGTAAGGGATATCGGGGCACACCAGCACATCATCGGGCACGTGGCGGGGGCTGCACTCCGTTTTTAAAGTTTGTTTGATTTTCTTTTTTAAGGATTCATCGAGCACAACTCCATCATTCATCAACACAAACAACGGCATATAGAATTCGCCACCGGGTTTGTCAATGCACACAATCAGGCTGTCTTTAATCTCCGGGATTTTATCCAGCGTTTTATAAATCTCGGCAGAGCCAATCCGTACTCCAGCCCGGTTAAGGGTTGCATCTGAACGGCCATAGATAATAATCCCCCCATTCTCAGTTTGCTTAATCCAGTCTCCATGACGCCAAACTCCGGGAAACATATCGAAATAACTTTCCGTGTATCTTTTGAAGTCAGGGTCATTCCAAAAATAGACTGGCATGGAAGGCATCGGCTGGGTAATCACCATTTCGCCTTCTTCATCTTTCAGTTTGTTCCCTGAATCATCCCAAACCTCCAGGGCACAGCCCAATGCCACGCATTGAATTTCTCCTTCGTAAACCGGAAGCAACGGGTTGCCGCCAACAAAAGCGCTGCACACATCAGTCCCGCCACTTACGCTGGTAAGCCACACATCGCCCTTTACTTTTTCATAAATCCATCGAAAGCCTTCTGCAGGCAAAGGACTTCCGGTGGAACCAATGGATCGAAGGGAATTCAATTTAAATTCTTTCCCGGGATGGATATCCGATTTCATATTTGAAACGATGTAGCTTCCGCTGATTCCGAAGTGATGGATATGAAATAAGTCTATCAATTTCCATAACGCATTTCGGTTCGGGTAAGCCGGATGGCCGTCATACAACACTATTGTTCCGCCCGTGAGCAAACATCCATGCAGGTGATTCCACATCATCCAGCCGGTGGTGGTGTACCAAAAGCAACGCTCGCCTTTTTTTACATCCTTGTGGAAAGTGAGATATTTTAGCTGCTCCAGTAAAACCCCGCCTGTACCGTGCGTGATGGCCTTCGGCATTCCGGTGGTGCCCGATGAATACAAAATCCAAATGGGGTGACTGAATGGAACGCGGGTGAATTGGATTGGCTTGTTGACTGGTTTGATGTCACTCCAGTATAAGGTTTCCAACCTTTCGAAGGTTGTAAAATGAGAATAGTCAACAGTCCACTGTCCACAGTTGACCGTGGACTGTCGACCGTGGACAAATACATTTTTTGTTCTGTTTGATGATATTAAAATTAATTTCTTCAGCGTTGGCAGGGATTTGACGATTTCGTTTAGTGTTTCTGTCTTATCAAAAAACTTTCCCCCGTACTCATAGCCATCAGTAGCGATTAATATTTTTGGTTCAATCTGAACGAACCGGTCGAGTACCGCCTGGGTTCCAAAGTCAGGAGAACAACTGCTCCAAACCGCGCCAAGAGAATTGGCCGCTAAAAAACTCACGGTTGCCTCGGGAATGTTGGGGAGGTACGCGGCCACCCGGTCTCCCGGCTTTACACCGGCTGAAATCAAAAATTGTTGAAGTCCAGAAACTTTTTGACTCAGATCTTTCCAACTCCAGGTTGATGTTCTTCCGTTTTCAGACGAAAACAAAATGGCCGGGTTTTGCTGGGAGTAATTTCTAAAAACATGTTCTGCATAATTCAGTTCTATGCCTTCAAACCATTTCACCTCTGGCATTTTCCCTTCAAGCACATGCGTGTATGTTCCCGAATATTGAACATCAAAGTAGGAGAGGAGAAGTGACCAAAATTCTTCGAGGTGTTCATTGGACCATTGATGAAGGCTTTGGTAACTGTTAGTACCGATACCTCTTTCACCAAGCCATTGCATGAAATTCGCGAGGTTGGAGTTTTGCCGGGTGGATTGACTGGGCTGCCAGAGGATTTTGGGTTTGGGCATAATGATAATGTGAGGCAAAATTACAGTTTGTATTCATCAGGCGATAATTTGGTTTACGCCCATTGAGCCAATAACTTGCATGGGCAATCAAGTTTAAGCAACTTTCCAAAAGTTAAAATCTTTTGGGGAGTTTATCGGGAAGTCAATTTATCTTATGGAACCATATATTGTTGTCGGAAAAAGGGGTGAAGCATTGCAGACCGATGTATTGTTGCACCCTGGGGAAATTTTGTCCATGGAGTTAGAAGCCAGAGGCATTAAGAAATCCGACTTTGCAAATGCCATCGGGATTAAACCAGGGAACCTGACAGAGCTATTGATTGGCAAGAGGCATGTCTCAGCGATCATGGCCATTAAGATTGAAGCCTTATTGGAAATTGGAGCAGCCTTTTGGCTACGTGTTCAATCGGATTATGATTTGGGTATTGCCCACCGCAGACTGTCTAAGTCACTTAATTCCAGGTTGCTAAGAAGAAAACTTGCCTTTAAAAAGCAGGAGGGAAAAATGGTTCACCATTCATGAGCAAGGAGAGGGGTAATTTCAACATCAGCAAAATCAAATGAACATTGTTTCCAATTCAGTTGACACCGGGGCCATCCACCGGATTTTCACATCCCAGAAAGAAAATCAATTTCGTATTGCCGGCTCTTCCGCAAAAGAACGAAAAACCAAACTGAAAAAATTAAGGCAGGCAATTGAAGTTACTTTTCGCCAGGAAATTCGTGAGGCTTTGAAAAAAGATTACGGCAAGCCTTCTGCTGAGGTGGACATGACCGAGATTTACCCGGTCACAACCGAGATAAAACATGCTATTAGCCATTTGGATTCGTGGTTGGCCAATCATTACGTCAGGACACCGGTTAGTTTATTGGGTTCGTCATCTTATATTAAATACGAGCCGAAAGGTGTGTGCCTCATTCTTTCCCCTTGGAATTTTCCCATCAACCTATGCTTCGGTCCCTTGTCATCTGCCATCGCGGCTGGTAACACCGTAATCATCAAGCCATCAGAATACACCATCCACATTTCGGCCCTGATGAAAAAAATAATCGCCTCGATCTTTCCCGAAAATGAGGTATGTGTTATTGAAGGAGGAGTTGAGACATCAACCCGATTGCTTGAACTTCCCTTCAACCATATTTTTTTTACTGGCTCTCCAGGTGTAGGAAAAGTTGTGATGCAGGCGGCCGCTAAAAACCTGGCATCGGTAACGTTGGAGTTGGGGGGAAAATCGCCCACCATAGTTGACGAGACAGCCGATATTCAAGTCGCAGCCAGGCGAACGATCTGGGCGAAACTGGTCAATGCCGGGCAAATGTGCATCTCCCCCGATTATGTTTTGGTTCATCAAAGCAAGAAAGAGGAATTGGTTGGCGCCCTGTTAAAAACCATTGAAAGTTTTTACGGCAGTAATCCAATCGCTTCCAACGATTACACACGTATGGTGAACGAGAGGCATTCGGCAAGGGTAATAAAATTTGTTGAAGATGCTGCATTGAGAGGAGCAACTGTTTTGGGTGGCAGGAATGAGATCAATCAAAACTACATTCAACCTACCATAGTTACTGATGTTCCTTTGGATTCAGATTTGATGGAAGAAGAAATATTCGGGCCGGTGCTTCCGGTATTGACTTACAATTCCCTTGATGAAGCGATTGCTCTTATCAATTCGAAAGAAAAACCATTGGCGCTTTACATCTACAGCAAAAAGGAAAAGAATATCAATCATATCATAAACAACACAAGAGCAGGCGGAACCTGTATTAATCACAACGCGGTAAACTTTTACAACGTCAATCTCCCTTTCGGGGGATCGAACAACAGCGGCATTGGTAAGGCACATGGGTTTTATGGGTTCGAAGCATTTTCAAATGCAAGGAGTATTTACCGGCAAAACATTCCGGGCGCTCTTGAACTATTGGTGCCTCCCTACACGAGGTGGAAGGAGAAGTTGATTGAATGGACGGTCAGGTATTTTTAGGAAGAAAAGTTAATCGTTAATGGAAAATAGTAATTCAGGGCGCCCCCCTCTCCTCCGGAGAGGGGTCGGGGGTGAGGCCTTAAAATCAAAAAAATGGACTTCATCAAACTAACCGAACAACTCGCCCCGTTTGTGGCTTTGGTTGAACTCAACCGCCCCAAAGAATTAAACGCCCTGAACCCACAATTGATGGGTGAACTGCGCGACACCCTTCAACAGCTGGATAAGAATGAGGCTGTTCGCGTGATCATTCTCACCGGCAATCAACAAGCTTTTGCCGCTGGGGCCGACATCAAACAAATGGCCGATAAAAGTGCGATTGATATGCTGATGCTCGATCAGTTCAGCACGTGGGATCAAATCAGAAAAACAAAGAAACCGTTACTCGCAGCCGTTTCCGGGTTTGCGCTCGGAGGCGGATGTGAATTGGCCATGATGTGCGATTTAATATTAGCCTCTGAGACAGCTAAGTTTGGTCAGCCAGAAATAAAACTCGGAACTATTCCAGGAGCAGGGGGGACGCAACGATTGACCAAAGCTCTCGGCAAAGCCAAAGCGATGGAGTTGATTTTAACGGGAAGGTTTCTATCAGCCGATGAAGCGTTGAAGTATGGCTTGGTGATTAAAGTGGTGCCCGTTGAATTTTATCTCGAAGAAACCTTAATGCTTGCCAAAGAAATTGCTGCACTTTCCCCCATTGCAGTGCAGTTAGCCAAGGAAGCGGTGAACCGTTCATTTGAAACTCTACTGGATGAAGGCCTGGCCTACGAGCGAAGAAACTTCTATCTCACGTTTGCCTCTGAAGATCAGAAAGAAGGGATGAAGGCATTTATCGAAAAACGCAAGCCTGTTTATAAGGGAAAATAAAATGTGGGGTTTGACTACCAATCGAGTCGATATCCCCACACTTTAAATTATCTACGTTGAATAATGGCCATTTACTGTTTGAGTGTATAATACAAACCAATATTAAATACACTTCCTCCTACGGTATTAACACCAAAACTAAAACCTGAATCTTTACTTGTCTCTACACCATCAACTTTGTTTTTTACAGATTCAAATCCAAATAATCCATACTGACCTACAGCTGTGAATCTGGGAGATAATGCATACGCTACACCTGCTCCAACCC
>JAYUHI010000496.1:0-7539 GCA_043767095.1 Bacteroidota bacterium | reverse complement strand
AAATCATTTTCTTTGCACTGCTTATCCAGAAAGACCGAGGGGCAGGGCCCGATGACGTCTTAGCATCCTACCTCCCGTCCCGATTATTGGGGACGGGATGTGTTGTGCTAACTCCCTTTCCCGCCCTGGCGGGAAGAAGATAGGCGGCCTTTCTCTGCGGCTCTTTCTGGAAATCAACAAAACACAGAAAGAGTGAACATTAAAGAAATTTTATCTCAACGAATTATGGTGATTGATGGCGCTATGGGCACCATGATTCAACGCCATAACCTGGAAGAGGCGGATTTTCGTGGGGCGCGGTTCTCCAATCACCCTCATCCGTTGAAGGGAAACAATGACTTGCTTTCCATCACCCGCCCAGACATTATCAAAGAAATTCACAGGCAATATTTGAATGCAGGTGCTGATATTATTGAGACGAATACCTTCAGCAGCACTTCCATCGCGCAAGCCGATTATCATTTGGAAAGTTTGGTTTACGAATTAAATTTTCAATCGGCAAAAATCGCGAAGGAAGTGGCGGTAGGAATTTCAAAGACCAATCCTGATAAGCCTCGTTTTGTGGCAGGCGCAGTTGGCCCAACAAACCGAACGGCATCTTTATCACCCGATGTAAACAACCCTGGCTACAGGGCTGTGTCTTTTGATGTTTTGCGCTTAGCGTATAAAGAACAAGTAAAAGGGTTGCTGGATGGAGGCGCAGACTTGTTACTCGTTGAAACAATTTTCGATACGCTCAACGCGAAAGCAGCCGTGTTTGCTATCCAGGAATATTTTGATGAAGCTGGTGTTGAAGTACCCATCATGGTTTCAGGAACGATTACCGATGCCAGTGGTCGTACACTATCCGGACAAACAACTGAAGCGTTTTTAATTTCCCTGTCGCATGTGCCCATGTTGAGCATCGGATTGAATTGCGCTCTGGGTGCATCACAACTTAGGCCATACCTTCAAATACTGAGTGAGCATGCTCCGTTTTTTATCAGCGCCTACCCGAATGCAGGGTTGCCCAATGCATTCGGCCATTACGATCAAACACCAGACGAGATGGCCGCTCAAATTGAGGAATATTTAAAAGAGGGTTTAGTCAATATTGTAGGAGGATGTTGTGGTACTACTCCGGAGCATATTGAGAAGATTGCGGAGTTGGCAGCACGGTATAGTCCACGGTCCACGGTCGACAGTCGACAGTCGACCGTGGACATTTTAACTATTTCACATTTATCAACATCAACCAAAAAGCTATGAGCTTCAAGTTTGAAAATCTAAGAGTGTGGCAGGATTCAGTCGAGTTAACCGGGTTGGTCCACAATGTTACGCGCAAGTTTCCCAAGGATGAATTATACATCCTTACCTCTCAAATTAAGCGCGCGGCAGATTCTATTTCCTTAAATATTGCCGAAGGATCTACAGGTCAAACAAATCCGGAGTTCAAGAGGTTTTTGGGTATGGCCATCCGGTCAGGCATTGAGGTTGTTAGTTGCATTTATTTGGCGAAAAGAAGAAAAATAATTTTGCAGGAAGATTTTGATGCCATTTATAGTTCAACAAATATATTGGTAAAAAGTATACAGGCACTTCGAAATACATTATGATCACAGTCCACGGTCGACTGTAGACTGTCGACCGTGGACTTTAACTTCTGAACATTGCATAACTATCTAACACTCTCAGGCCTCGAAGCCATATCCATAACACCACTCTCCAACTTCGTAAACATTGGAGAGCGCACCAATGTTACCGGTTCAGCCAAATTTCTGAAACTCATCAAGGAAGATAAGTTTGATGAGGCGCTGGCGGTCGCGCTCGATCAGGTTCGGGGAGGGGCGCAGGTGATTGATGTGAACATGGATGAAGGCATGCTCGATTCGCAGGCGGCCATGGTCCGGTTTCTAAATTTGATGGCTTCAGAACCTGAGATTTCACGTGTGCCGGTAATGATTGATTCATCGAAGTGGGAAGTGATTGAAGCCGGGTTGAAATGCCTGCAAGGGAAAGGCATTGTCAACTCCATCAGCATGAAAGGCGGTGAAGAAGAGTTTATTCGTCAGGCGAAATTGGTTAGGCGCTATGGTGCGGCTACTGTGGTGATGGCTTTTGATGAGCAAGGCCAGGCCGATACGTTTGAAAGACGGATTTCGATTTGCCAGCGGGCTTACAACATCCTTACTCAAACCGTAAAGTTTTCCCCACAAGACATTATTTTCGATCCTAATATTTTTCCGGTGGCTACCGGAATTGACGAGCACCGGAATTATGCCCTGGATTTTTTTCGTGCAGCGAAATGGATTCGCGAGAACCTTCCTCATTGCCATGTGAGCGGGGGCGTGAGCAATGTGTCGTTTAGCTTTCGCGGCAATCAGAAAGTGCGTGAGGCCATGCACTCGGCTTTCCTGTATCATGCTATTAAAAATGGAATGGACATGGGCATTGTAAATCCGACCATGCTGGAGATTTACGATGAGATTCCTAAAGATTTATTGGAACGGGTTGAAGATGTTTTGCTGAACAGACGCGATGATGCCACCGAGCGACTACTGGAATTTGCCGAGTCGGTGAAGGGCACTGTAAAGAAAAAAGAAACGGACGATGCCTGGCGACAAGGCACAGTGGAAGAACGATTATCTCATGCGTTAGTGAAAGGCATTATTGATTTTGTCGATGCCGACACAGAAGAGGCTCGCCAAAAATACGGACAGCCTCTCCAGGTTATTGAAGGCCCGTTGATGGCGGGCATGAATGTGGTGGGCGATTTGTTTGGTTCGGGAAAGATGTTTTTGCCCCAGGTTGTGAAGAGTGCGAGAGTTATGAAAAAATCAGTTGCCTACCTGGAGCCATTTCTCGCGGCTGAAAAATTAAAGAACAAAACGGTGAAGGCGAACACTAAAATTCTGTTGGCAACCGTAAAGGGCGATGTTCACGACATCGGAAAAAATATTGTGGGCGTTGTGCTTGCCTGTAATAATTATGATGTGATAGACCTGGGTGTGATGGTGCCCACCGAAAAAATCATTGAAGCAGCCAAACGCGAAAAAGTTGACATCATCGGATTGAGCGGTTTGATTACGCCTTCTCTCGATGAAATGGTGCATGTGGCAAGGGAAATGGAGCATGAGAAGATGACTATCCCTTTATTAATTGGAGGTGCCACTACATCTAAGATTCACACCGCTGTTAAAATTGACCCTGTATATTCAGGCGGTGTGGTGCATGTGCTGGATGCTTCGCGTTCCGTTCCGGTTACTTCAGAACTTATTAATACAGATTCCAGAGATGGATTCAAAAGAAAGGTGAAGCAGGAGTATGACAAACTTCGCGAAGAGCATGAGAGTAAGCAGGCAACTAAATCCTTAATTTCATTAGCAGAAGCAAGGATTAATAAAGTAAAAATTGAGTGGAGTAATTTTTCAGGGACGCGTCCGGGTTTCACCGGGCGCAAGGAGTTTTTAAACTTTCCTTTGGAAGAAATTCGCCCATACATTGACTGGACTCCCTTCTTTCAAACATGGATGTTGGCCGGGCGCTACCCGAAAATATTTAATGATGCTGTTGTGGGAGGCGAGGCTAAAAAATTATTTGCTGATGCCCAGGCAATGCTTGATAAATTAGTCAATGGAAAAAAGTTGAAAGCAAACGGGGTGGTGGCTTTCTTTCCCGCCAACTCAGTTGGCGATGATGTGGTGCTGAAAAGTGAAGGACAATCGCTCGCCCTTAACTTCCTTCGGCAGCAAAACAAAAAGGCAGGCACACTCCCTAATTTTTGTTTGGCGGATTTTGTAGCCCCAAACACTATCTCCCCTTCGGCCTGCCTGCCGGACAGGCAGGGGGTTAATGGGCCAGAAGACTACATCGGCATGTTTGCCGTCACCACAGGATTAGGGTTAGAGGAAATTATAGCAGACTTCAAGCACGATCATGACGATTACTCAGAGATAATGGTAAAAGCCTTAACTGATAGATTAGCCGAAGGGTTTGCCGAATGCCTGCACCATAAAGTACGCAAAGAGCTTTGGGGTTACCAGCAGAATGAAAATCTCTCGCAGGAAGAATTGATTGAAGAAAAATATCAGGGTATCCGCCCGGCACCGGGTTATCCGGCTTGCCCGGAACATACGGAAAAGAAAAAAATATTTGATTTGTTAGAGGCGGAGAAAATTGGAATTAAACTTACCGAATCGTTTGCCATGTATCCGGCCTCTTCGGTAAGCGGATATTATTTTTCTCATCCGCAATCTCGTTATTTTGGGTTGGGAAAAATCGGTAAGGATCAAGTCGAGGACTATGCTGTAAGAAAAGGTATGAGTTTAGTAGAGGCAGAGAAATGGTTGAGTCCGGTGTTGGGGTATTAATAGTTGTCTTTATTAGCAAGGCCATATAAATTTAAAACATGATGAAAGAAGAAGAAATAATCAAAATAGTTTTAGATGAGGCTTTTCATATCCATAAGTCCATAGGCCCAGGCATGTTGGAAAATGTATATAAAACTTGCTTGGCCTACAGGTTACAAAAACGTGGGTTATATGTAGAAACCGAAAAGGCAGTACCAGTATTCTTTGAAGAAGTTAGGATGGATTGTGGTTATCGGGCAGATATTGTGGTTGAGAAACTGGTAGTTATTGATACAAAAACTATTGATGGCATCGGTCCATTGCAGATAGCTCAGGTTTTAACTTATCTCCGTTTTTTGAATTTACGTTATGGCTTAATTCTCAATTTTAATGTTGTATTGTTAAAGGATGGTATCAAAAGAGTACTGAATGGTTTTGAGAAGTAAAGAGGACACTAAGAACACTAAGGGGCACAAAGTTCACAAAGCTGAGTTTTCCTTTGTGTTCGTTGTGGTTCGTTGTGTACTTCGTGTCCCTGTATAATATCAAAGGAGTACTGAGTGGTTTTGAGTCGTATAGAGGACACTAAGAACACTAAGGGGCACAAAGTTCACAAAGCTGAGTATTCCTTTGTGTCCGTTGTGGTTCGTTGTGTACTTCGTGTCCCTGTATTATAGCCATTACCTAAGATTAGATATTCAATACATAATTCACAATTTCAAATGAAAGTTATAGACCACATTAGCCACGCCAAAAACAAAACCCTTTTCACCATTGAAATCCTCCCCCCCTTGAAAGGTGAGAACATCCGCAATCTATTTGATCACATCGACCCGTTAATGGAGTTCAAGCCTCCGTTTATTGATGTTACCTATCACCGCGAGGAATATGTTTTTAAAAAACGGGAGAACGGGCTGCTCGAAAAGATTTCAACCCGCAAACGACCAGGAACGGTTGGCATTTGCGCAGCCATCCAAAATAATTATAAAGTTGATACCGTGCCCCACATTATTTGCGGTGGATTTTCCAAAGAAGAAACAGAAAACGCATTGATCGATTTACATTTTCTGGGTATCGATAATGTTTTATTGATTCAGGGCGATGCGATAAAAAATGAAGGACGGTTTGTGCCTGAACCAGACGGGCATAAGTTTGCCTCAGACCTTTTACAGCAGGTGGTCGCCATGAACCATGGTCAATATGTGGATGAAGAACTGCAGAGCCCAAACCCCTCCAACTTTTGCATTGGCGTGGCCGGCTACCCGGAGAAACATTTTGCTTCGCCCAACCTGACCACCGACTTAAAGTACCTGAAACTAAAAGTTGATTTAGGAGCAGAGTATATCGTTACCCAAATGTTTTTTAATAACGATAAGTATTTTGATTTCGTGAATCGGTGCCGGGAAATTGGAATCACCGTTCCCATTATTCCGGGAATAAAACCCATCACCACAAAATCACAAGCCAGCATTCTGCCTACTACTTTTCATATTGATATCCCCGAAGACCTGGCCGATGAAGTGGATAAATGTGTGGACAACAAAGCGGTAAAAGAAGTGGGCATCAAATGGGCCGTGCAACAATCCAAAGAACTAATAAAATTTGGAGTTCCTACTCTACACTTTTATTCCATGGGCAAGAGCGATCCGATTTATAGAATTGCGAAGGAGTTGTTTTGAAAAGGCCTCACCCCCGGCTCCTCTCCGAAGGAGAGGGGTGCCCTCTTTTGTTATTATGTGCCGTACATATATGTATTGTATGGTGAAACAAATTCCCTCTCTGATTATTCTTGAGCAGGTGCGACTGGATTTAATAAACGCCTTTGATTGTTAAGTGCAAATGATATTTAGTCGGTCACCCCTCTCCTTCGGAGAGGGGCCGGGGGGTGAGGCCTTACGCCAAATTATGATAAACAATCTGCACGTCATCATCTTCTTCCAACGCACCAACACATTTTAGAACTTCGTCCTGATCGGCCTCTGAAAGTTCTTTGGTGGTGGTTGGAATATATTGAAGCGAAGAACTTTTAGCATTGAGTTCTTTCGATTCAAGAAATTTCAGCATGTGCCCAAAGTCAGAGAATTTAGAATACACTACAATCTCCTCATCATCGCGTTGAATGTCTTCCGCGCCAGCATCAATCAAATCCAGTTCATGTACATCCAAGTTGAGTTGAGTGGGATCAAATTTAAAAACCCCTTTCCGCTCAAACATAAAAGTTACCGAACCGGAGTTGCCCATACTGCCTCCATGCTTGGCAAAATGCAACCTGATATTGGCCACTGTCCGGGTAGTATTATCCGTTGCACACTCTACAATTATAGGCACGCCATGGGGCGCGTAGCCTTCATAGATCACTTCCTCGAAGTCCTTCTCTTCTTTTGATGATGCACGCTTGATGGCCGCAAGCACACGATCCTTCGGCATGTTTACCCCCTTGGCATTTTGAATGGCCATCCTGAGTTTCGGATTGTTGTCGGGATTGGGGCCTCCACTCTTCACGGCAATGACGATGTCTTTCCCGATGCGGGTGAATGCTTTCGCCATCCGGTCGAACCGGGCAAACATCGTATGCTTTCGTTTTTCAAAAACCCTTCCCATCTGTATGTGCTTAAATTTAGTGGGCAAAAATAGAAAAGGTAAAATGGAATATTGAGTATTGAATCAAATTATCTGCAAGCAAATTGGAGTTTTAACTGTTTAAGTGGCAACGGGTGCATTTCACTTTGTCGCGGTTGAAAATAAAATAAACATTCGACCCCTACGGGGTCGATTTATTATGGTAATCCGTTCTACAAAGATTTAATCCCTATCGGGATTTATCGGGATTATCAATAGAATAGGACTCCAGAGGAATCCTATATTTGTAGAGGTGAATCAATAATGCTGAACGACCCCGTAGGGGTCGAATGTTTAGTCGCGACATTTTGAAATACCCCCGTAGCAATCTGAATCATCTAATTTCTATTTTCTATTTTCGTGTGATGCTGAGATCCCTGGTGTTTATCCTCTTGCCTTTTTGTTTCGTTGCCAGCGGGCAAACCTTTACCAGTTCCAATTTACCTATTTTGGTTATTGATGGCCCATCTTCCATTCCCGATGAACCCAAGGCTGCTGCCGCAATGAAAATTATTGATAACGGCCCTGGTCAAATCAACAACGTGACCGACCCGGCCAACGGTTATGACGGAATGATTGGGATTGAAAAAAG
>JAYUHI010000495.1:0-7549 GCA_043767095.1 Bacteroidota bacterium | reverse complement strand
TCTGCTATCGGTGAAAAACAGAAGTGGCTTGACGGTCTCTTTGATATAGTCAGGGAAAAAGACAGAACTTTTTATTTCTCTAATGCATAATCCCGGTTAATTTGAATTGTTACAGTTTTCGTAACATAAACAGCTATCAAAACCGCAATGAACAAAAGAACCTCACCCCTCTCCTCCCGAAGTTTCGGGATTGGAGAGGGGCCGGGGGTGAGGTTGACATATCAAATCTAAAAATCATCTCGTTCCTATCCGATATCTAAAAGGTTGACCACCCGGGCAACGCTCTCCGCAGCAAATAGAACCTCCACTATTAGGTTTAGTACCTTTCAAATGAATAATCCCTGAGATAACTGCAGCGGACATTGATGTACCTGAAACCACACTGTACGTCCACGTTCCTGAAGCGTCTTTTAGGTACGTTGAAAAAACATCTGTTCCTACTGCAACCCAATCAACAGATGAACCAAAATTCGAATAGTCAGCACACGTCAGATTGCAGTTTGCGGCACCAACCGTAAACAGGTTGCGACCATTAATGCAGCCTGGAAGGCTCTCATCGGAATTTCCTCCATTGTTTCCAGAAGCCATTACCACAAAATGATATTTGTTAATTACATGTAACACATCATTAATACCTGGAATTTCATTCAGGCAGTCAAATATTGGGTAGTCTCCCAAACTCAGATTAACTACGTCATCCTTTCTTCCAGACTTGGTGATATGATTTAATGCATCCAGAATATCAGACCAATATCCAATACCCTCACTGTCCAGGACTTTAATTGGAACGACTGATGCACCTGCAGAGACTCCTGAGCAAATCATAGTGCCATTCCAATCAATTTGTTTAGCTGCCGCAATTCCGGCTACCAGGGTTCCATGACCATTGTCATCATAGGCGTTGGTGGTAGGGTTTACGAAGTTCTGTCCCATACCTACGTTCACATTGAGGAAAGGGTGATCAGTCGCTATACCAGTATCAACAATCCATATTACTGCAGGTTTAGAGGACCCATCGGCAGAACCACCTGCACGTGCAACCGCACAACTCATCAGGCAGGTTCCTGCACTTGAACTCAACCCCCAATCTTGTGGTCGTCCTTCATCGTCTTGTTGTATTGGCTTACCCTGTTGAATAGGCTTCCCTTGCTGAATAGGTTTGCCTTGAATAATCACATCTCGACTTACTGAAAGCACATGAATATTCGCTCTTAACAATTCGACCTGCGCACTGTCAAGGGTAGCAACAAACGCAACCGCTACATCTACAAAGATTTTGGATGGATCAACTTTTATCTTAAGACTATCACAAAAATCTTGAACTCTTCGCTTAGCATTACTTCGGAGGCCTTCAAGGGCTTGCTTGTCTTTAGCAATATAACCGGCAGTGTCAAGAGCCAGCGCTGATGCAATAGAAGGTTTCAAAAACACTACATACGTGTTTTCAATTTGAGACCTGTTCTTACCAGCTGGTTTTGATTTATCTTCCTGGTTACTTTGGGTACTACATGCAAGGACTCCTATAGCAAGAGCCGCATATAGAATTCGGGTTAATTTCCGCATGGTTTTTTGGTTTGGGCTATTGAAATTATAAGATTCTTCCCGGAAAAACCAAAGAACCAGGTAGTTTTCTTCAAATTCGTATGAAGGGAGGCTTTTGAAACCCCTTGGTTTCAGTTTTCAGAACAGCCTTACTTTATTTCTGGGGCAGTCTGTGCTGCCGATGTTACGCCCGGTGGCAACTCAATAATCCGGAGGTTACGAAAATGAATTTCCGCTCCTTCCGATTCCAAACACAGGTAGCCTTTCTTTTGTGATGATTGACTGATGCCGTTAACGAACTTGCCATTGACTGAAAGTTTAATGGTGCCATCGATGCAAATTACTTCGTAGGTATTCCACTCCCCTTTTCCTTTGCATAAATTTTCAATTGATTTGCTTCGCGTTCCGCGGGGATTGTCGGGAATTGTTTGCACACCTCCCACGCCAAAGAGTTCGCCATGTACATAGGCAACAGGAGGAGTTTCACCATTGCGCTTATTCAGGTTTACCCAACCCAACTCCAGCATCTGAACTTCCACGCCATCGGGCAAGCGCGTTTCAGCATTGGGATTAGCCGCACTCCAAACAAACACACCCGAGTTCCCACCGGGTTCGATGTGCATCCACTCAACATGCAGGATAAAATTTTCATACTGCTTTTCCGAACGCATCACCCCAATGGGCCGACCCGTGCAAATCAATTCGCTGGCCTTTATCTTCCAGGTTTCAGGTGAAGTGTTTACATTAATCCAAAGTAATGGCGTTTCATTTAATCTGGCTTTTGATGTCACCGCTTCCAATGGAACAACAGTACCAAATTGAATGGGTGTTGATTGGGAGAAAGTTTCCATGACCAATAAGACAATGGAAGGGACTAGGAAAAATATTTTTATTCTCATTGGAAATATTTGTTAAGTGAACGCACATTAGAATAGTGTAGTGATGCCCGGCTTCGCTATCGATGCGCTGGCCCATTTCAAATCCCAACTATATTGATCAATAGCTGGCCCCAGCACCTGATTGGAATTAAGAGCCTCGTCCCACGTTATTGTCTTGCCGGTATAGGCAACCATTCTTCCTAAAATTCCAAGCATGGAACTTCGCGCCATTTTCTCTCCATCATTGATTGGCTTGCCTTGCCGGATGGAAGCAAAGAGTTCATCATGTTCCGTTTGGTACATATCCTTGTTCTCCCCATCGTATTGCCAGTTAATTTTACCGGTAATTTCATGCTTGTCGCCTTTGATCAAGGCGTTGCCCTGCGTACCGGCTATCTCAATCCGGTTGGTGGTGCTGCACCCATCCTGCTGGCGACTAAAATGAATTCCCTTTACTCCTCTATCGTACTCATATTCAATGGCGAAATGATCGTAGGCATTGCCGTATATTTCTTCCGTGCGCGATTGCCTTCCGCCTGTGCCCGTGGCCCTTACCGGATTTTTATCGCCCATTGCCCACGACATCAGGTCTAAACTATGCACCATCATTTCGGTAATAAAATCACCCGAGAGCCAATCATAGTAAAGCCAGTTTCTTATTTGGTATTCCATATCACTCCAGCCAGGCTGTCGTGCCTTAGACCATAGCTGACCTCCGTTGCGCACGGTGTAAACATTTTTTATCTCACCTATTTCACCTTTTAAAATTTTTTCGAAAAGCGCCCGCTTGGGAGAATCATAACGGAAACAAAATCCTGACACCACGGATAACTTTTTCTCTTTCGCCTTCCTGGCTGCAGCCAATACTTTTCGAACCCCCGGTGCGTCAATGGCCACAGGCTTCTCACAAAAAGTATGTTTACCAGCCTCCACAGCGGCCATCATGTGATCGGGCCTGAAAGCAGGCGGAGTGGCCAGCAAAACCACATCAACATCCGACTCAATTACTTTTCTGTAAGCGTCAAAGCCTACGAACCTGTGAGCCATGTCAACTTTTACTTTTTCAGGATGTAACTCTACAAGAGCGTTGAAAGATTCATCCATGCGGTCTTGAAAAACATCGGCCATGGCTGTGAGCACCACATTAGTATCGGCCTGCAGAGCCTGGCTCGCAGCACCTGTGCCTCTGCCCCCACAACCAATTAAACCTACTTTCAAGGTGTTGCTGCTGGAAGTTGGTTGTTGTGCAAATCCAATATGGTGGGCCAATGTTCCACCAATCACAGCCACACCAGTTGATTTTAAAAATCTTCTTCGGTTTACGGATGAAATGTTTTGCGGATTCATTTTCATGGTTTCAGTTTATTGGTTCAAAAGCTCAGGCAATCAAATTTTCATTGCCATTGATGCAAATTAATCAAATCGACTTAAACCCTCAATTCAGTCGTCTGACCACTCGAAGTGGTCTGACGACTTCATGTGGCTGCCGTACTATGCTTTCCTATGTTTGATAAATGGCTTCAATCATTTCCAACTACGAGTACGCCATCTTCAACCGTCCCTCATCTCCCTTTTCGGGGATGCATTGGACGGAATACACAAATAGCGTATCGTGCCGGGACGGACAGGATACTTGAAACCGAAATACTGCCCATAAATTGTTAATTGCAATACCTCCGTGCTGTATTCAAAATTTGTTATTTTTGGTTAAATGTCTTCACTCCTTCCCGGCTTTGAATACGACATCTTTATCTCCTACCGTCACAATGATAATCTTGATGGCTGGGTGACTGACTTTGTACTGAATTTGGAAAAGGAACTCCGGAGCACCATTAAAGATCCTGTCTCCATTTACTTCGATACCAACCCACACGATGGCCTTTTGGAAACGCATGATATTGACAGGAGTCTTGAACGAAAGTTGAAATGCATGATCTTTATCCCGATCATTTCGCAAACCTATTGCGATCCGAGAAGTTTTGCCTGGACCCATGAGCTTTGTGTTTTTAACAAATCAATTCAAGACGATCAGTTCGGAGTAGATATCACCTTGGGTAATGGTAATGTCTGTTCACGCATACTCCCGGTTCAGATTCACAGTCTGGATGCCGAAGATAAACAGCATATCGAAAATGAATTGAAACGGACTTACAGGCCAATTGAGTTTATTTTTAAAGAACCTGGTGTAAACAGGCCATTAAGGCTAATGGATAGTAAAAATGAAAATCAGAACAGGACTGATTACAGAAACCAAATTAACAAGTTAGCCAATACAACAAAAGAGATCACCTCGGCCATGCTCGGCAAGAAAAGAACTGGCCTGGAGACCACAGATACAGGAACGACATATACTTCAGGTCAACAGAAACGGCAAACCAATATCAAAGCCAGCCAAGGACGGAAACAAAGGTTAAAACAATTTACACTTGGAATCACACTTGGAATTTGCCTGGCCGGATCGTTATTTTATTTTTTTGTATTCTACGGCAAGGCGGTTTCTATCGCCATCATGCCAATAACTGATGTGGAAGGTAATATGAGCCTCGATTACCAACTTGATGTATTGACTGATGAATTAATCAGCAGCCTTTCCAAGGTGCCCGATCTTGACGTAAGGCCAACCAGTTCAGTGCTGCGATTCCAAGCTGGGGCAAACAATCTCTCAGCGATTGCAAATTCCTTGAACGTAAATTCGATTCTTTCAATCAGAGCTATACAAAATGAAGGGGTTAATGCCATCATTACTGAATTAGTAGAGGTTGACCAGTTTCGGGTGCTCTGGAAAAAAAGATATGACCAGGGACTTATTGATGTCCCTATGATAAAAGAAGACATTATAATAGGAGTCACGGAAACCCTTCGCCCCAACCTAAGCAACAAAGAAAAAAATAAAATTGTGATTGACCGGCTTTATGAAAACGGACGTTACTATTGGAACAAGCGCACGGTGGAAGGACTCACCAAGGCCATAGAATATTTCAATCAAATAATTCAAAGAAATGAAAATTATGCACCGGCCTATGCCGGCCTGGCCGATAGCTATTTGCTGTTAACCTATTACGGTAGTGCAACCTCTTACAACGATAACTTTATCAAGGCAAAAGAATATGCAGTCAAAGCATTGGAAATCGATAATAATTTACCGGAGGCCCACACCTCCTTAGCGATGTGCTTATTTGAATTCGACTTTGACCTTGAAAAGGCTGACATTGAATTTAAGAAGGCCATTGACCTGAACCCGGAATATGGTACTGCACTGCAATGGTATGGCGAACTTCTGACCGCACAGGGAAAATTTCCTGAGGCAATTTCCAGGATGAAACAGGCTGAAGAAATAGACCCGCTCTCACGGATCATCAAAGCCGATTATGGATTGATGTGCTACTATGCCCGTGATTTTAATTGTGCCATACAGCAGTATGAAAAAACACTTAGCCTCGATCCTGACTTTGCAGCAGCCCATTGGTGGTTAGGAGAAACCTATACCGTATTGGGTGAATATGACAAAGCTATCGCTTCTTATAAAACTGCGTTAGCCAATTCAACAAAAAGCACCAGAATCATGGCCTGCCTTGCTTATACCTACGCGGTTGCCGGAAACAAAACTGAAGCTATTAACATACTCAATCAAATGTTGGAATCGGCCAGCCACGGGGGGTATGTTTCTCCTTACGAGTTCGCGTTGATTTATACCGGCATGCATGACTTGGACAAAGCGTTTGCCCAATTGAATAGCGCTTTGGAAGCTCACGTATATGACCTTATTTTTTTGAATGTGGAACCATTAATGGACCCTTTGCGAAGTGATCCGCGATTTAAGCAACTCGTAGCAAAGATTCTTTAATGATATTTCGGTTAAGAATTTTGACATCTCATTTCTTACCGTCACAACGATGACCGCTCTTGTTGAGTAAGAGTAATCCCCGGTTTGCCTTGCTCTCCTGAAAAAGAATTTGTTCAATTAGATTGTAAACAAAAAAACTTACTCTTTCTGTGCCCTAAAAATTTGCTATTTTTGAAGCATGTCCCCCTTCGAATACGATACCTGCCTGCCTGACGGCAGGTCTTCATCTCTTAATAGATCACTATGTCCGCATTAAGCCAGGGATACGAATACGATATCTTCATCTCTTACCGCCACAACGACAACCGTTCAGGCTGGGTAACGGAGTTTGTAAAGGCCCTGCGGGAAGAATTGGCCTCAACCATTAAAGAGCCCGTTTCTGTTTACTTTGATTCGAACCCTCACGATGGCCTGCTCGAAACGCACAACGTAGATAAAAGCCTGGAGGGAAAATTAAAGTGCCTCATCCTTCTCCCCATCATCTCGCATGTTTATTGCGACACCAAAAGCTTCGCCTGGCAGCACGAGTTTTGTGCGTTTAATAAACGGGCAACGGAAGATCAATTCGGAAGAGACATTAAGCTGAGTAGTGGAAATGTGGCCAGCCGCATTCTTCCTGTTAAGATTCATGATTTGGATGAGGCCGATAAAACACTTCTTAAAAATGAAATAGGTGGAACCCTTCGAGCCATTGAATTTATTTACAAGGAGCCTGGCGTTAATCGTCCGCTTAAATCTACAGACAATAAAAACGACAATCAGAATAAAACAGATTATAGAAACCAGGTTAACAAAGTCGCCAATGCAGTAAAGGAAATTATTACTGTACTTAAAAATCCTGACACACAGCCTTCGCGAAAGCCCGGTGACGAACCCAGCCCTTTTGCCGGCTGGCCTGATTCCACCGGCAGGCCACCCACGCTGTTCGAACGGAATATTAAAACTGTAATTGCTGTGTTCATCTCTCTTATATTGTTGAGTGCTTTGGGGTACTATTTCTATCCAAAACTATTTTCAGGCAATAAGGGAGTTGCAGGCGATCATTCCATAGCTGTGCTTTCTTTTGTTGACATGAGCCCGGGTAAGGATCAGGAATATTTGGGCGATGGCATGGCAGAAGAAATACTTAATGAACTGACAAAAATAAATGGCTTAAAAGTAATTGGCCGGACATCCTCCTTTAGTTTCAAAGGCAAAAACATTGATCTAAAAACTATTGGCGAAACACTTGGCGCATCCACCATATTGGAGGGAAGCATTCAGAAATCGGGGAACAAAATCAGGA
>JAYUHI010000494.1:0-3191 GCA_043767095.1 Bacteroidota bacterium | reverse complement strand
TTAGCAACGTAGAATACCTTAAGCACCGCTTCAAAGATGCTCAGCAAATTGGAATGATAGAAGGCTTCGGATTGCCCCTCGGTTCAAGAAAAGTTACCATGAGCGGAGATAATTTCATGGTATGTGGCGATGCGGCCTCATTGATTGATCCGTTATCGGGAGAAGGTATTGGCCAAGCCATGGTATCCGGGCGATATGCAGGCTGGCAGGCAAAAAAATGTTTTGAGCAGAATAATTTTACCGGTACTTTCATGAAACAATATGATAAACAGGTGTATGATAAATTTTGGCACCGGCATCGTAAAAATTATTTTATTCAACAACTCATTCGAAACAGGGAGTGGCTGTTGAACGGAGTTATTAATCTGACTTCAAAAAACAAACTAATTAAAAGTCTCTTGATGAAAGGATTAAACTAAACAATTAAGCAAGTTGCATGCAGTGTTCGTTTCAGGGAAATCTAAGACTTGATTATCGCATCGTCCCTGCCTGTCCGGCAGGCAGGCCTTTCAGGAGATGCTCAACCGAGACCAACCGACTTAGCTGTTTATGGTCGATGAGAACACAATGATAGAACCGGCTTTCCTCTACGGTTTGATGAATTCGGTTTTTACCGGGCCGAAGCCATGCACCTGTAGCAATGTTTCTTCTTTGAACCACTCGAAGTGAATTTTGCCGGCAGGAATCATAAAAAAACTTCCGGGTTCCAGCGGTTTTATTCCGGTGGTGTCATACTTCTCTCCATAACCTAAATACACATTCCCTTTTAAGACGGTAACAAAATAATCGGTTGAATGGAAATGCGGATTACCGGAATAACCGGCTGGAATTTTCTGCCGCACCGTGTAAAGCCCTTCTTTTGTCCTGTCTCCGGATAACACAATGATTTCCGGCTTTGCAGTAGCAGACTGCTGGGCATAAATGGAACCACTGATCAAGACGGCAAAGGAAATTGCAATTGAATAGAGTGGTGTGGATTTCATAAGTGTATGAGTCAAGGGCTGGCCGGGAGGATAACAGAGAAAGTGGTTCCCTTGTCAACCTCGCTTTCAACATCAATCGTACCGCTATTTAATTTTACGAATTCATAACTTAACACCAGGCCCAGGCCGGTTCCCTTCTCCCCTGCCGTTCCCAGTTTACTTTGGTTCCCGCCAACGGTAAATAGATTTTTCATCATGGCTCCCGAAATTCCAATTCCGTTGTCAGACACAGCGATTCGCACTTTGTTTTCGGGCATGGAATCGGCCGTTAATTTAATAACTCCTCCCTGGCGCGAATATTTAATGGCATTGTTTAACAGGTTCCGGATGACAAATGTGATTTGGTTCCTGTCGCAATTCACCGCTAAATGATCTGTCATGGAGCGGTCAACGGTTATCCCCTTGCTTTCTGCAATGTTCTTATAAACATCATACGTGTTTGAAACAATTTCAGAGACATACACTTTCTCCGGCTGCACGGTATATTCATTCATTTGCAGGCGCGCCCATTCAATCAGGTTGTCGGCCATTTTGATTGTGTTTTCAACCGACACGGATAACTTCAATCCCATTTCTGCTATTTCCTCTTTGCTCATATCCAATATTTGTTCGGCTAAGAGATTAGAAAAAGACTTCAATGAATAAAGCGGGCTCTTAAGGTCATGAGCAACAATGCGGAAAAATTTATCTTTTGTGATATTGAGTGTTTCTAAATGCTGCCTTTGTGTTTCAATTATTTCACCCTGGTTTTTAAAGATTTGATTGGCGGCCTGTATTTTTTGGTTAACTCCGTAAAGTTTCATTACCAACCAGATTAAAATCACAGCAATCAGGATGGCCACCACCAGAATTATTTTCCCTGTCCGAAGCCTTTCATCATTCAATAATTGATCTTCTTCAAGTTTTATCTTGTCCTGCTCCAGGGCATGAACCACCAAAATGCTGCTGGCCAGATTAGATCGGTCTTTAAGCTGTCTGGAGTTTATGGAATCGGAGACCACAACGAACTCAGCAATGTATTTCTGCACTTCATTTTGATTATTCTCCCTGGAAAAAAATAAAACCAGATTCATATATATGGCTTCCAGGTATCCGGATAAATTGTTCTTCGTACTAAACTCAACCGCTTTCTTTAAAAAGATTAACTGTGTTTTTGTATCTCCCTTTACTTTATAGATGGCTGCCAGCCCAATCAAGGATTCAACAGTGGCAACCTTTTGGGAGTTTTCACCCAACTCGGACGAAATTGCCAACACCTTGTTAAGATAAATATCAGCTTGTTGATAGTCCTTGCGCGAATACTCCAACATGCCCATCACTTTATAGCAGGAAGAAAGCACGGAAAGATTCTTTATTGAGTCATTTATTTTAATGGCATAAAGAGTCATTTGCCTGCTCTTGTCCCATTCACCGATGTTAAAATAGCTCTCGCCTAAATTGTGGGCTGCTACTCCAATCCGTTCAGGTATTTTAAGACGGATGAATATTTCATACGATTTTTTATGATAATACACTTCTTGCTGCCGGCTCTGCAACCCTCGGTAAGCATGCCCGAGAGAAATGTAGCAGTTGGCAATGCCTACAGAATCGCCCATGCTTTGGAAAATAACAAGAGCCCGCTGGATGTATTCCATACTTTGGAAGTAAAACGAATTGTAGGAATATATACTCGAAAGATTTCTGTAGGCGTTAGCCAGTCCTGTTTTATTGTTGGCCAATGTTGATAGTTTCAGGGCTTCATTGGCAAACTCCAAAGCTCTGGGTGGGTTGATGAAGGTTAGCGTTCGGCTTAGTAAATTTAATATCTCAATCCTCTCGGTATCTTTTAGATTTGCTTCCTTTAATCTTCGCTCCAGGGAATCGATGTCCTGCCCCAATGACTCCAGTGTCAAACAGATTAAAATAAATAAGGGCGCAAGGCTTCTCATCATTTGCTAAAGCACTTCCCGGTTTTCCTCAGAAAGGAAACCGAAAAATTCACAGGTTTAGGTGTTCGATCAAATATACTCACTTGGGCATTATTTTTTTAGACTGATCAGTATTTATTCTTTTCTTTGAACAACCGGGTATTCCAAAGGCCGCATAAAAACAACTTAAACAGATCCATACTTTAACCCAGATTGCAGTTATCCGCTCAGAAATAGCTGTGTGTTAGGTGGTTCTGTTTTTTCGGGTTCCGGTTTGTGTACTACGGATTTTCGTTTGACG
>JAYUHI010000493.1:0-3197 GCA_043767095.1 Bacteroidota bacterium | reverse complement strand
TTTTGCCACCCAAAGAAAAATTTAAATCGAGTCCTTCTTTTGAAATCAGATTCCGGGTGAAGCACAATGAAATATCTCCAAAGCCTTGGGTGCTGGCTAATCTTCCTTCCACCCATTGGTAGGGTAGTTTTACCTGGAAAGTATTCTTGCTGTTCAGACTAAAGTTTAAATCGGCAGTGGCACTGTAAACAATTGGTGTTAATGTAGTAGTGCCCCGATAGAAACTCACTTCCATTGACCGTAGTTTCAAATTAATTTTCTTGCTGAAATGCTGGTCGGGTTTCATGGCGCCCATCGTGCAGAAGCCTGCATCGCTGCAACCCTGGGGGAAGGAGTTGATGGTTAATAGAAAAACGGAAAATAATAGAAGGCCAATGAACCTCATATGGTTTTTCAGTTATGAAAAGTACGAAGAAATCAGGAAGAATAATTTCAGGTGTTAATAACAGATAGTGGGTATTTCCTATTTACCTCCCCCCAATGACATATTTTCAACAGCCGCTATCTTCAGAATCTTTTCGTACTCCTCTGCATCCAGATCATTAAAGAAATAATAAACCGGGTTCTTTGCTATGTTGTTGATGTGCACCTCGTAATGCAAATGGGGTGCAGTGGATAGCCCCGAACTTCCTACATAGCCAATTAATTCTCCCCGTTTCACTTTCTGCCCAAAGCGAACGGCAAACCCGTGCATGTGGGCATAGCGGGTTTTGTAGCCGAAGCCGTGGTCAATCTCCACCACTTTTCCGTATCCACTGAAGCTAAATTCAACCGTTATCACCTTGCCATCGGCAGTTGCATAAATGGGTGTGCCGATGGGCGCAGCGAAGTCGATGCCGTAGTGCATTTTCTTTACTTTATAAACAGGATGTATCCTCAACCCGAACCCGGAGGCCAGTGAAATTAATTGTTTGTTGGAAACGGGTTGAATGGCCGGAATGGCCGCGAACATTTTTTCTTTATTGCGAGCCAGTTCCACCACTTCATCCTGTGACTTTGATTCGAGGTAAACTTTTCGCCTGAGTTTGTCAACGCCTTCGCTCAGTTTAATGATCAGGTCTTTGTGGATAATACTCTTCTTCTGGATTACCTCATACCGGTCGGCCCCTCCAATACCACCCTCGCGAACATTTTTATCCAATGGCTCGGCACCAAGCACGCTGCGGTAAATATTGTCATCGCGATACTCCATATCACCGATGAGTACGTTTAACTGATCTATTTTTTTGCTGAGGTTCTCGTAGTAATACTCCAACTCCTGAACTTCATTTTTGAGAATGAGTTCTTTAGGCGATTCAAAATAATTGCTGTACAAAAGCAGCAGGCCCGTGGCTAATGCCAGGGAGAGGGAGAAAATGCCAAGCACATTAAAAATAATGTCGCCAGTAGTAGTCTTAACCCGCTCGTATTTGCAGGTAACGGTATCGTAATAGTATTTAATCTTCGCCATTTACGTGTTTCGCGGACGGAAAACTTTGATTACCGTTTCATTACTTTCAATGAATGGCCCCCCAATTAAATCTATGCAGTAGGGGATGGCCGGGAAAACCGCCTCCAGGCATTGCCGGATAGCTTTTGGTTTACCGGGCAAATTTACAATTAAAGTTTTATTCCGGATGCCGGCCGTTTGCCGCGATAAAATTGCCGTGGGCACATGGGCTAAACTCACGGTGCGCATCAATTCGCCAAAGCCGGGCATCATTTTATGACAGACATTGGCTGTTGCCTCAGGGGTTACATCGCGCAGAGATGGGCCTGTGCCACCGCATGTCACGACTAAGCAGCAATTTTTTTCATCGGCCATGTCAATCAGCGTTTGTTCAATCAAGAGTTGCTCATCCGGGATAACGGCATACTCCTTTTCCCAGTCGCCTTTAATGAATTCTTCAAGGGTTTTTACAATTTCTTTCCCCGGCAGGTCTTCATAGATACCCTTGCTGGCTCGGTCTGAAATATTAATGATTCCAATCTTGATCACGTTCTGAATTTTTTAGTTGATGGATGTAACTGGTAATTTGTAAACTAAAGTTCTTCCAGTTCTTTTTCAAACCCTCCTGATAGAATGGGGAACCGGCACCAACTTCGGGGATCCACATTCAAATCATCCAGATGAAAAGAAGGGGCGAACCGTTCCCGCTTCCACTGGTTGATCGCCCACAGCCGGAAAAATTTTTTGATATGATTTTTTAGTGATTGATTCTCGAATTGACTTTTTAGTTTCTCAAACACTTGTGCCGGTGAGTGGCGGTCGCGAATGGCAAGTCGTTCAATTTCCACCAGCACAGCATAAGGCATTAAATCTTTCTCATCGGTTTGCGCCATTTCTGCCGGACGAAGTTCAGCTGTGGGATTTAGTTGATTTACTCTTTTCAGGCCTGCATAACCCAGGTTTGTTTCTGCCCACTTCAACCATTGAATGATGAAAGGTTTGTCAACCCCGGCAATAGGGGCGAGGCTTCCGCTGGTATCGCCATCCATGGTGGCATACCCAACATCGCCTTCACTGCGGTTTGAGGTGGTGAGCAGAATAGATTTTGTTATGTTGGCCAGCATCCAGATAATGGGCGACCGCGAGCGGGCCTGGATATTTTGAAGGGCAATGTCATCTGTTCGCCAATCAAGTTTTCTTTCTAATGCAGTCTCAATTTTTTTTCTGTAGGAATTTACCTCATCATCAACACTCCAGGAATAAAATTTAGCGCCAATAGAGTGCGCTAATTCCGAAGCAGCCATTTCAGTTTCCTGAGTGGAATTGTTGGTGGATTGGTAGGCACAACTTAGAAGCAGGTTGACAGCATCCTTCACATTCGTGGGAGAATTTTCTGAATTGAATCCAAGTTTTCCCCAGAATTGATTCCAGCCCAATTCCTTTGATCCATGCCTTACCATTTCACTTACCAGCACAGCGCACGTTGATGAATCGGCTCCTCCGCTCAAACTCATTACAAATCCTCTTGATTTACTTTTTCTTAAATAATCAAACAGTGCGAGTGAGACTGCTTGGGTGAATTCTTCGAACCTCACCCCCGGCCCCTCTCCGAAGGAGAGGGGAGGAGTTTCATTTGAGGCCGTTTCTATTTCAAAATCAATCTCGGCTGTTTGGATTTTGTAAGACTGAAAAGAAAGTCGTGGATTTCGTTTCAGTAGTTTTCCTTTCTGGGCAATCAAAATATCGCCATCGTAAATGATCCGTCCGG
>JAYUHI010000492.1:0-3199 GCA_043767095.1 Bacteroidota bacterium | reverse complement strand
TGTCGATGGCAATGAGGTGATTGTCTTCGTAAAGGATTTTTAAATTATGGTCGCTCATTGTATTAGTGGAGATGCCTAAATGAGTCTGCACTACTACCGGCTTCGATTTTAACGCTAGATAAGATGGGCTGGAATTCTTCAATTTTATCTTTAACATGCGGGGCCATCAGTTCATAAACATTTCGCCATTCATCTTCAACCCTTATTTCCATGGCAGGGTTAAGGATGTAGTGCCCATTGTGCATGCGCACCAGGAATTTTAAATTATAGGGCTGGTTGCTGTTCACTTCATTTTTGGCCAGGATAGCATTTATGTAAGGCCTTTGTTTGCGGAAAGATGGAAGCACATTTTCTGAATAGTGTTTAAAGGTTTGTAGAATATCGCTGCACTGAATATAATGTTGTTTTGGTTTGGTTTTCAAAATGCCCATTTGAACGGCTATCAGATAATTGAGCACCAGGTATTCCATTTTATGGTTGCCCACCTTCACGAGCCTGTCGTTGATTTTAATGTTTATGCTTTCGTTGAGGAGCATTTCATACAGGCCTCCTATTTTTTCTTTTGCATACCGCAGTGACACGCGGCTTTTGTAAAACGCAATCTGAAGGGGTGACCGATTCTTGCTGTCGCACAAATTGGCATTGGCCCCATTGTCCAATAGATGTTTGGCGATTTTAACAGACCCGGCAAAAATGGCTGACATCAGCGGGGTGAAATTAAATTCATCGCGGTAGTCCACTCCAAATCGTAAGGTCTTATGGGCAATTTGGTTTACATTATCGGCCAGGTAATCGGCATAGCGCCTGCGCAACAGTGAAGCAATGCTTTCCTCTATATTTTTGTGTACTGGATATTTAAGGTCGATCAACTGAGCAATGGCTATGAAGTCATAGTAAATCAGCGCATACTCAAAAAGGCGGTCTTTGGCTTTCTTATTGAATTGTTCCGGGTTCAGCGCATCTATTTTTAGTTTCTCCAACGCCTCCTCATCGAACACATCCCAATCCGGTTTTTGCCGGTTCAATATCTGTGTCCGGATGGTTTCGGCCTGCTCCAGTTTTCCCTGCATCTCCAGTTTATGAGCTTCCCTCTCCCATTCTCCCGCGGTGGATTCTTTGGCCTGGATGGTGATTTTTTCTTGCATAGCAGTGAGGCCAAGCAGGTTTAACAAATCGTGTTTTTGAGCCTGCTCAACCACATAGAGGTTGTGTACCGCGCGCGTTATGGCAACATAAAGGGAGTTGATAAAAAATTTATACACCTCCAGCGATTTATCATCGCGATCGGCCCGGCTGTAACGAAGTTCTTCTTGTTTCAGGTCTTCAGGGTTTATGCCTTCGGCAATTTCCCTGAACTCCTTTTCATGCTTGCTTACAAAATTCACCAGAATAATGTTTTCGTATTCCAAACCTTTGGCCTCATGTATGGAAAAAAGCAGAGGTGTATTAAAAATCCTGCGGACATCTTCCTTATCTTCATCGCGCATTACCAGCACGGCATATTTGGTTGACCGCCCCGTGCGCTTGTTCAGTTCGCATTTCGACTGCTCTGAGTCTTTTATGCAGATGACCTCACCAGGTTGTTCGGCTACGGCATCTACCAGGTAAGTACTTTCACGATCCAGCGAACCGAAGCGCAGGTTTTTTATGCGGAGCAAACGGTTGGCAATTTCTGTTACCTGTGGCGAATTCCGATAGTTGGTTTGAAGAACCTGTATGCCCCTATCACTATTGCCATGCTTATAAAACATGCTCTTGATTTTGGCCCATGAGAAGAAATTGGGATGCACCACCTGGTGCGAGTCACCGCACAGGATAAAGTTTTGTGGCTGCTTCAGCGACAGTAAAATCAGATAAAGTTGGATGTTGGTAAAATCCTGCACCTCATCCACCACCACAAAATCATATTGCTTTTCGCAAGATGTCAGTAATTCGTATGCAACCAGGTTGAGGTCGTATAATTTTTTTTCTTTCAGAAATTCACGGTACTTCTCAAACAATGAATAAACAGCTTCGCGCTCTGATCTCAGAAAAATAGACTGTCTTGCACCCAGGTTATTGTAATCGGGCAGGCTGAGGAAAGGCCGGTCAATTTCGAAGCCGGTAATTACGCCACGGAATTCTTCAAACAACTGATGGGCGTCTTTTATTTTTGAATGTGCCCGGTGGCGGATGAACCATTCCTGAAATTGCCGGAACGTTGCTTCCTTGCCTTCCGGTATGTGGATGGTTTCGATGAACTCTTTGAACGAAAGAAAATCTGTTTCCTGTTCTTCGTTTTCGTAGTGAAAACTATAATAAAGTTTGGTGGCGTTTTCCACCAGGAATGGGGAGTGGGTGATGTAGAGTACTTTCCCCGTAAGGGTTTTTAATTTCTCGAGGGTGAGCGCAGTTTTGCCGCTGCCTGCCGAGCCGATTACTACGAGAGGCGGAGGCTGCGAAAGTATCTGTTGTTGGCGGGCGTCAAAAAATAAAAATTTATCGAGCGCGTGAAAGTGCGTGGCGCTTTTGCTCACAAAAGTCAGGGGCAGAACATCTGTTGCAGATGCTTGCTCTGCCGATGGAAGGGGCAGGAGTTTGGTTTCGTCCACAACGCTGCCGCGCAAAAATTTCGATTTCCCGTAAGCATGGTTAAGGATTACCTCCAGCAGCAGTAAACATTTTTCATTGGCATATTTTGCGATTTTAAAAAGCAGGCGGTTCGTATCGTCCAGTTTGGCCCGGTAATAGCCGCTGTGCATTTTTTTTACGTCAGCGCTTTTAAAATCCCCTTTCTGTAAATGGGCTACGGTTTTCTCAAATTGTGCTTTTACAGAATGGTAGTTTAAATCTTTGTAATGAAATATCCTCACAGTATTAATTTTTGTCTTCGTACAGGATTTTGAGGCGGGGTTCGTTCATGGCTTTAAAGATAAGAGGCATATTGTAATGCCGGAAATAGTATTTTCGCGGAGCCGCTGAATTATCCAATGAAAAAAATCGCACCGCTTTCTTTCATCTTTTTGATGCTGATCGGCTGCCAGCCAAAAACGCTGGAAGATTTAAAAGCTGACATCCGGAAAGAACTTAGCCAAAACAAAGGCGTGTTTGCCGTTGCTTTTAAGAACCTGACCACGGGGGAAGTCATTCTTATTAATGAAGACACGGTGTTTCATGCGGCCAGCACCATGAAAACCCCGGTGATGATTGAAGTCTTTAA
>JAYUHI010000491.1:0-7578 GCA_043767095.1 Bacteroidota bacterium | reverse complement strand
GAAGCGAGTGACCTCAAATTAATATTTCAGACATTCTATTTTGAAATTCACCGGCAGGCGCATTTCTTTGTACCCAACAACAGCCATGAACAAAAAGCATCAACACCATTTGCATCATTTTCATCGAAAGATGAGTGGCAGGGGTGTTTGATTTTTCATAACCTAAACCTTTGAGAAGGCTTGCCATTAACCGGGCAAGCCTTTTTTTATTTTATCCAATTAAGAAATGAATACCATAGTTCGATTAGCGCTGCAAAAATCGGGAAGGCTTCACGATGGATCCATCAACTTGCTTCGCGAAAGTGGAATGCATATTTCCAATGGCCGCGACCAGCTTAAAACAACCGTGAGGAATTTTCCGGTGGAAATCTTATTTCTGCGCGATGATGATATCCCGCAATACATTGAAGACCGCGTTGCCGATATTGGCATCGTGGGTGAGAATGTTCTGGCTGAAAAGAACAAATCGGTGCGGCTGGTGCAGCGATTGGATTTCGCCAAGTGCCGGTTGTCCATCGCCATTCCTAAATCAGAAAAATATACGGGGCTGACCTGGCTGGAAGGAAAGAACATCGCCACTTCATATCCGGTGGTGGCCAGGAAATTTCTGCTTGAAAATAATATCCAGGCCACGCTGCATGAAATCAGTGGCTCCGTTGAAATTGCTCCAGGCATTGGTTTGGCCGATGCCATTTGCGATTTGGTAAGCACGGGAAGCACACTGTTGAGCAACGGTCTGAAAGAAGTTGAAGTGGTCATGCAGTCGGAGGCAGTATTGATCGCGTCTCCAGCGTTACTGCCGGAGAAGGAAAAAATAGTGGAAAAACTTTTGTTCCGCATCAAGGCCGTTCAATCGGCACGAAACAACAAATACATTTTGTTGAATTGCCCCGATGAGGCCATCGCTAAAATTACCAGCGTGATCCCCGGCATGAACAGCCCCACGATAATGCCGCTGGGGCGGAAGGGCTGGTCATCGTTGCACTCGGTGGTGAATGAAAATGATTTCTGGGAGAAGATTGATTTACTGAAATCATGCGGGGCCGAAGGCATTTTAGTTATTCCCATCGAAAAAATGATTGCCTGATATGATGACACAAAACAACAACCCACCGCGCAGTCAATGGGCGGCATTATCTAAACGGCCCGAACTTGAATTGGAATATTTGGATTCGACAGTTAAAAATATTTTAGCACGGGTAAAAAATTCGGGCGACCAGGCATTGAAGGAATTTGCGCTGCAATATGACCAGGTTCAATTAGATGACCTCCGCGTGTCCGAAAAAGAAATACAAAATGCCATCGCGTCCCTCAATCCAAAATTGAAATCGGCTATTGAAACGGCCTATGAAAATATTTACAAATTTCACTTAGCACAGCAAACACCATTGCTGGAAGTAGAAACCATGCCTGGCGTTTTGTGTCAACGAAAGGCGGTGGCAATAGAAAAGGTTGGAATTTATATACCAGGCGGGTCAGCTCCACTTTTTTCAACCGTGCTGATGTTAGGAGTGCCGGCAGAGATTGGAGGATGTAAAGAAGTAGTTTTATGCTCACCGCCATCAGAGAATGGAACAATTCATCCCGCTATACTATTCACTGCAAACTTAGCGGGTATAAAAAAAATATTTAAAGCAGGAGGGGCACAGGCTATTGGAGCGATGACGTATGGAACAGAATCGGTTCCGGCTGTATATAAAATCTTCGGGCCGGGAAACCAGTTTGTTACCAAAGCAAAACAATTAGTGGCGATGGAAGGAATGGCCATTGATCTTCCGGCTGGCCCTTCGGAAGTACTGGTGTTTGCCGATGAAAAAGCGAATCCCGATTTCGTTGCTGCCGATTTACTTTCGCAAGCCGAGCATGGAGCAGACAGCCAGGTGATGCTGGTAACAACCTCCGGTTCGCTTCCTGAAAAAGTAAATCAGGCCATTCTTGAGCAGATCCCCCAGCTTCCCAGAAAAGAGATCGCGCAACAAGCGTTGATGAATAGCCGGTGTATATTTTTTGAGCAAGAAAATGAGGCGTTTGATTTTATTAACGGGTATGCACCGGAGCACCTCATAATCAATTGCGAAAATGCAGCCGACAAAGTTGATATGGTTTTAAATGCAGGTTCTGTTTTTGTTGGAGAGTTCACGCCCGAAGCAGCGGGCGATTATGCATCGGGAACCAACCACACATTGCCTACCAACGGATTGGCCAGGGCTTATAGCGGAGTTTCATTAAGCAGTTTTCAAAAATTTATTACGATTCAGCAAATCTCGAAGGAAGGCTTGAAACGATTAGGGCCAGTTGTTGAAACAATGGCAGAAGCTGAAAATCTAATGGCCCACAAGAATGCAATTTCCATCCGGTTGAAAAATATATCCATCCAGCCCCCTAACCCCCAAAGGGGGAACCGCCAACGCACTTACAAAATCCAATGAAGCAAATCGATCTAACAAAAATAATTCGTTCGCACTTGCATGAAGTAACTCCTTACTCATCTGCGCGTGATGACTTTAAAGGGGAAGCTAAGGTGTTTCTTGATGCCAATGAAAATCCATTTGACACGGGATTCAACCGTTATCCCGATCCCCATCAAAAAGAAATCAAAGAGTTGCTATGTAAAATCAAGAAGGTGTCTACAGAAAGTATTTTCCTGGGTAACGGCAGCGATGAAGCCATCGACCTTTTGATGCGGGCGTATTGCGAACCGGGGAAAGACAACATTATTATTTTGCCGCCCACGTATGGGATGTATAAGGTTTCGGCCAGGATCAATAACATTGGAACCATAGAAGTGCCACTCGATTCAAATTTCGATTTGGATGTGAACCGAATTATTTCATTCATCACTCCGCGTACAAAAATGATTTTTCTGTGCAGTCCCAACAATCCCACAGGCAACAGTTTGAGCAGAGAAAGAATTGAAACTTTATTAAATGAGTTTGATGGATTGGTGGTTGTTGATGAGGCGTACATTGATTTTGCGGATGAAGAAAGCCTAACGACCTGGTTACATAAATATCAAAACTTGGTTGTCCTTCAAACGCTTTCGAAAGCGTGGGGTATGGCTTCTATCCGCCTTGGGTTGTGTCTGGCTCATCCGGAAATTATTGGATTACTCGATACAATAAAACCACCCTACAACATCAGCGGACCGAGTCAGCAACAAGCGAAATTTGCAGTCAATCACCCAGCCCAATTCGATGAACGGGTTAAGGTTATAAAATTGCAAAGGGAATTCTTGTCAAAAGAATTGATGAGATTGAAAATAGTTCTAAAAGTATTTCCATCCAATGCCAACTTCTTGTTGGTTAAAGCGATCAACGCCAATTCCATTTATCAATACCTGACCAATAAAGGGATCATCGTAAGAAACCGTTCGAAAGAACCTGGCTGTGAAAATTGTTTGCGGATAACAGTAGGCACGGCAGATGAAAATAAAAAATTGATTCAAGCACTAAGAAGCTTCCATTTTAGTAACCAATTGGATTATGTCAACTGAAAATGCGGATAAGTCGAGTCACCCCTCTCCGTCCCGGAGAGGGGTTGGGGGTGAGGTTCGGAGAATTTTTTTTATTGACCGCGATGGTACTCTAATCGTTGAGCCGCATGATCAGCAAATCGATAGCCTGGAGAAACTTGAATTTATTCCAAATGTTTTTCGGGGTTTGCATGCCATCGCGCAAAGCAAACAGTATGAATTAGTCATGGTTACGAACCAGGACGGGTTAGGCACTTCCTCTTTTCCTGAAAATACTTTTTGGCCAGTCCAGAATAAATTAATTAAGGCCATGGAGAATGAAGAAATATTTTTTTCAAGAGTCTTTATTGACCGGTCGAGACCTGAAGATAACAAACCAACGCGAAAACCCGGAACAGCCATGCTCTCAGAATATTTTTCTGATGAAGTTGATTTGCAAAATAGTATTGTAATCGGGGATAGAACCTCAGATATACAATTGGCCAAAAACCTGGGGGCGAAAGCCATCCTGTTTCAGAGTAGGGATAAAAAATTACCAAATGAGATGGAGGAGTTATGCCTGATGATCACCGATTCATGGACAGAAATTGCTGAAGTGTTGACGAAGCCAAATCGACTTGCAGTGGTAAACAGAAAAACGAAAGAGACGGAGATTCAAATCAGGCTCAGCCTCGATAGCAACGGAAAATCTGAAATCAAAACAGGACTGGCATTTTTCGATCACATGCTCGATCAACTTGCCCGTCATGGCGGGCTGGATATTTCATTGCAGGTAAAAGGCGATTTGAATGTGGATGAACATCACACCATTGAAGATACAGCTTTGGCATTAGGCGAAGCATTTACAAAGGCCTTGGGCGACAAGCGCGGACTTTTGCGTTATGGATTTACTCTTCCCATGGATGATTGCCTCGCCCAGGTGGCGATTGATTTTGGCGGACGGCCCTGGCTGGTTTGGGAAGCAATATTTGCGCGGGAAAAAATCGGTGACATGCCCACCGAAATGTTTTTTCATTTCTTCAAATCGTTTAGCGACACCGCTAAATGCAATTTGAATATCAAAGCAGAAGGAGGTAACGAGCATCATAAAATCGAATCCATCTTTAAAGCCTTTGCGAAAGCTGTGAAAATGGCTGTTAGAGTGGAAGGGATTGAGTTACCAAGTACAAAAGGCGTATTATGAAAATGAGATTATATTTTAAAGCACAAACAATAGTAAAACAGTCACCCTTCTCCTCTGGAGAAGGGCAGGGGATGAGGCCTTAGAAAATGATAGCAGTAATCAAATACAACGCAGGCAATATCAAGTCTCTTTCGTTTGCGCTCGAGCGGATTGGAGTTGACTTTAAGATTACAGGCAACCCGGAAGAAATTCAGCAGGCTGACAAAGTAATATTTCCCGGAGTAGGGGAGGCCAGCAGTACAATGGCTTATTTGAAAGAATACAAACTAGATCAAGCAATCAAAAACTTGAAACAACCTACACTCGGTATTTGCCTCGGCATGCAGTTGATGTGCAGGTATTCCGAAGAAAACAAGACTGAGTGCCTCGGAATCTTTGATGAAACCGTAAAACTTATCCCAGCATCCAATGGTTTGAAAGTGCCCCACATGGGTTGGAATAAATTAGTAAATCAAACCGATTGGCTTGAAGACACGTCATTGCGAGGGAGGAACGACCGAAGCAATCTGCATTACGCTTACTTCGTACACAGCTATTATGTTCCTGTTAATCCATTTACTACCGCCTCATGTAGTTATGGTGTTGAAATTTCTGCCTCCATGCGCAAAAATAATTTCTATGCCTTACAGTTTCATCCGGAGAAATCAGCGGAGACAGGCGAAGTAATTCTTAAAACTTTTCTTGATTTATGATCATTATTCCGGCTATCGATATTGTGAATGGGAAATGCGTGCGCTTGAGCCAAGGTGACTTTGCTCAGCAAAAAATCTATTCTGAAAATCCAACGAACGTAGCTCGCTCTTTCGAGGATGCCGGATTGGATCATCTTCACCTGGTGGATTTAGATGGCGCGAAAGAAGGCAAAGTGAAACATTGGGATATTATTGAATCAATCGCCTCAAAAACAAAATTGAAAATTGATTTCGGGGGAGGTATTAAAACAGAAGAAGAGATTGCCCGCCTATTAGGCATTGGCGTTCAAGTGAATCTGGGGAGCATCGCGTTTCAGGAGCCGGTCAAAGTTAAAGGTTGGATTAGAAAATTTGGGGCGAAAAGAATAATCCTAAGCGCTGACTCCAATAATGAATTGCTGGCCGTTTCGGGTTGGCAAAATCAAACAGAAGTTACGGTGATGGATTTTATTAAGGACTATGTCCAATCAGGACTTCAATATGCCACGTGTACTGACATCGCCAAAGATGGCATGCTGGCCGGGCCTAATGTTGAACTGTACAAAAAAATTCTGTCTAAGATTCCATCGCTTAAATTGATTGCTAGCGGAGGCCTAAGTTCAAAAAATGATTTGATTGAGTTAGAAAGAATTGGTTGCAACGGCTGTATTGTTGGTACGGCTATTTACGAAGGCTTGATTTCTCTAAAGAGTTTATCTGAATTTAATTCCTCCGTGAACTCTGTGTCCTCCGTGCGAAATAAAACAACCTCATGATCACCAAGCGCATCATTCCCTGCCTCGATATAAAAGACGGACGAACCGTGAAAGGGGTAAACTTCGTTCAGCTTCGCGATGCGGGCAACCCGGTGGAACTCGCCTCCACGTATGTGATGCAAGGAGCCGATGAATTGGTCTTTCTCGATATTTCTGCCACCAATGAAAACCGAGACACGCTTAAACATTTAGTGGAGGAAATTGCGAGGCACATTAATATTCCATTCACAGTGGGGGGAGGCATTCGCTCTGTTCAGGATGTCGGCCTTTTGTTAGAATCAGGTGCGGATAAAATAAGTGTGAACTCTTCGGTGGTGAACAACCCATCCTTGATTGACGAACTCGCTAAAAACTTTGGGGCTCAATGCATAGTTGTGGCCATTGATGCAAGGAAGTTAGATAACCAATGGACGATTCACACACACGGAGGCTCAAAACCAACGGAAAGAAAATTATTTAGCTGGGCGAAGGAATGCCAGGAACGTGGTGCAGGAGAAATTCTATTCACCAGCATGGATCACGATGGAACGAAAACAGGTTTTGCAAACGACCCGTTGAGCAAACTTAACCGGTTGTTAACTATCCCTGTGATTGCTTCCGGTGGTGCTGGAAAGATGGACGACTTTCTCGAAACGTTTGTGATTGGCAAGCCGGATGCGGCACTGGCGGCAAGTGTGTTTCATTTCGGTGAAATTAAAATACAGGAATTAAAAAAGTATTTGAGGAGTAATGGAATCTTAGTTAGGTAGTCGTCAGACGTCTCAAAGACGTCAGACGACTATTATTTAAATCACACATGTATGATCAACATCTCATCCATAAAATTCTCCTCGGCAGACGGACTGGTTCCCTGCATTGTTCAGGACAATGAAACCAAAGTTGTGCTCATGTTAGGATACATGAACAAGGACGCCATCGCTAAAACCATAACGGAAGGCAAGGCTACTTTCTTCAGCCGGTCGAAGCAAAGATTGTGGACGAAGGGCGAGACCTCAGGCAATTTTCTTTCGGTAAAAAATATCTTGCTGGATTGTGATGGCGATACACTTTTAATTGAGGCGATACCTGCTGGTCCCGTTTGCCACACGGGCAACGACACGTGCTTCAATCAACAAAATACCGGCTCGTTTTTATTTGAACTCGAAAAGATAATTCAGGAGCGAAAGGCCAATCCCAAGGAAGAATCCTATACCAGCAAACTCCTGAGCAGCGGCATCAACAAGGTAGCGCAAAAGTTAGGAGAGGAAGCCGTTGAGTTGGTTATCGAAGCGAAAGACAATAGCAAGGAGCTGTTCCTGAATGAAGCTTCGGACTTAATGTACCACTACTTGGTTTTACTGACTGCCAAAGGATTTTCTTTAGCTGATGTTGAACAAATGTTACAAACCCGGCATAAGTAAAAGATAATTCAGATTTCACCGAAGAGGCGCAAAGTCGCAAAGGAAATCAAGACCGTCTCTGCGCCTTAGCGTCTGG
>JAYUHI010000490.1:0-3200 GCA_043767095.1 Bacteroidota bacterium | reverse complement strand
CAGCGTTCCCTTCTCAAAATATTTCTCCATCAGTTTCTCATCGTTCTCGGCCGCTTTCTCTACCAGTTCGTTGTGAAGTTGATTGGCTTTTTCTTTTTCAGAATCGGGGATGGGCTGTTTCTCCGGCTTGCCGCCATCGGCCGGAAATTTGTACATCACCATTTTAAGCAAATCAATAATGCAGTTGAAGGACTCACCCTGATTAACTGGATACTGCATTTGCGTCACAGCCTTCCCAAAGCGATCTTTCAAGGAATGCAACGATGCGTCAAAATCAGATTTCGGATGATCCGCCTGGTTGATGGCCAAAATGATGGGTTTGCTAAACTGATCCACATAATTCCAGATCAATTCCGTGCCTACCTCAACGCCATGTTGGGAGTTGATGACCAGCACACAAGTATCGGCCACCCGTAAAGATGAAATCATTTCCCCGGCAAAGTCGTCAAAACCGGGTGTGTCAATAATGTTGATCTTAAAATCGCGCCACTCGGTGTGCAGGGTAGTGGCAAAAACAGAATTACCACGCTCATGTTCTATTTCGTGGTAATCGCTGATGGTGTTTTTTCCTTCTATGGTTCCTCTCCGGTGTATAATGCCGGCTTCAAACAGCATGTCTTCGGCAAGGAGGGTCTTGCCGGATTTCGGGGCTCCCAGCAATACAATGTTTTTAATGTGCTTTTCATCGTAGACTTTCATGGCGGTGTGGTTTATCGTGAAGGGAATCTAAGAATGAATGTATAGTAAAAAGCAAGAAATATCAATGCAAAATATGTGGGGAAATCACGGTTGATTTGAGGAATGGAAATGAGTCTGGAATTAGCTTAAAAAGCAAGGTCAGTCAATTGAGCCTGACCTTTTCCAACCCCAAAGCCTTTCAATTCAGGTTGGGTATCCCTTTTAAGGTTGATTCAGGGAAGCCCTTTACTTGTGCAGATAGATATTTAACCCGACCGATAGAACAAATTCTCCAATGGTTGAATTAGTTTCTACCGATACATCTTCGGACTTAGAGCTGGCGCTTCGGTATGAAACACCGGGTTCAATGGCAACAAAATCATTTAGAAAAATTGCATACCCAGCACCAAGCTGCCATTTTGTAATGGTAGCTTTTTCTTCATCGGAACTTCCAGTGGCCGAATACTTCTGAGTTGCTTTACCAAAGCTAAGATCGGCATCAAAAAAAAGGCCTGCATGAGTATAAAACCTTATTATTGGTCCAACAGTGAATTGGGAGGTAGTTGATTCTGAATCGTCATCCGCATCCTTATAGGTTGATGAAGTAATATCGGCACCAAAACCAAGAGCGAAACCATTCGCAACAAAAAAACCAGCCTTGGGCGAGAAGCTGAATGAGTTATAGGATAATTCCGACTTACCAGAGAACGCACCTGAATACTTAGTCTCGATTGAACCGAAGCTAAAGCTGAGATTTCCGCCTATTAAACTGGAGCCCTTTAGTAAAGCCGGTCTGTAGGTTGCTTGTGCTTTTGAGTCTATCTTAACAATAGCAACGAGGGCAGAAACAACGATAATAAGCAATGCCTTTTTCATAATTGTGGGGTTAGAGTTAAATAATCATTTAGGAATATACTTGCCGAAAGGTATGGTCTGCACGCGTTCAAATTATTGCATTATTTGCAATTCGAGCAAAATTATTTTGTGAAATTTACTAATGATGCAGGTAAAACACGAGCGTTTGGCGCATTATCAAATGCTTTCTACAATCCCATGGTTTTTCTGCCCTGCGATTGATCTTGTGTATTCACGAACTCTATTTGTTTCTTCCGGGTGTTCTTTTCAAACAATTGTAAGATCATGCCATCCTTCAAGCCAACTTCAGGAACGATGATGGCTTTGGATGACGCCCATTCCATAACCTGAATATAAATATTGCTGGCCGGAATAATCACATCGGCCCGGTCGGGGTTCATTTGAAGTTCATAAATCCGTTGTTCCATGCTCAACGCTGAAACCATTTTGCGGATATCTTTTATCCTCGAAAGCGAAAGGCTCTTGCCAGGTTCCAGTTTAGCGAGTTCAAAAATTTTACTGATGTTTCCTCCAGTGCCGACTGCTGTAACGGTGCCGTATTTTTTTTTCACGTTTTCTTTTATCCAGGCCTGCATATCTTCCCAGCTTTTGGGAGAGTCGTGGTGCTCCAGCACACGCACCGATCCCACCTTAAATGATTTTGTGCTTATTTTTTTTCCGTTAACATATAGGTTCAGTTCTGTACTTCCTCCGCCCACGTCAATGTGCAAATAGGTCTTATCGGTTAAGTAGGAAGCAATCGCTTTGTTAATGAGTTCAGCTTCCTGCTGGCCATCAATTATATTAATGGTTATTCCAATTTCATTTTGCACCTGCCTCACCAGTTCTCTCCCGTTTTTAGATTCGCGCATGGCGCTGGTGGCGCAAATCATGTAGTCATCGGCTTCATATAATTCAAGCAGCAGTTTATACGCGAGCATGAGTTTCTTAAATTTCTCAATGCTTTTTTTGCCGAGCTTTCCATCACTAAACACATCATGGCCAAGCCGCAGAGGAAAGCGGATGTATTCCATTTTTTTAAAAAGCACTTTAGGGCCTGTATCCAGTATAGATGAAATCTGGAAACGGATGGCGTTGGAGCCTATGTCAATAGCTGCGAGTTTCAAGATTCGTTTTAGTTGTGGTTAATGTTATTTTTCAAATTATCCTTCTAATCAGCATTTCCCTTCTTTCAATAATGGAATCGGGATGATTTAGTGTCAGAATCTTTAGTGTTGCCTTTCCAATTGAAGTTTTTCCTGAGATAAACCCCGATGGTTCCAGCGTGAAATGGTCTTTCCATTTTTCTAATCTTGGATTGTAAAAGCGAACGGGCTCAGTGGATTCAGAGATAATGGTAGCAATGTCAGTCCCTTTATGGTAGTTGCAAATAGGGCAGGCAAGTGCAAGATTGGCGAACTCAGTTTTTCCACCATGTTTTAGGCTGATAATATGTTCAACATGAAATGAAAAAAAAGAGAACCGCTCATGGATGAGGCAATATTCGCATTGATGGTTGGCTCGCTTGAATACTTCATTCCGGATGGATTCAGGGATATAAGACATTTTTATTAAGCCTCAGTCGCTCGTATTTTCGCTAATCGCATTAACCGTTCAAGGACTACGTAATGGGCAAGTTCATCTTGTTCGCTGCCCGACAAATGTTC